>NZ_JBHLZP010000036.1:0-30243 GCF_042429965.1 Actinoallomurus acaciae | reverse complement strand
CGGCAGCGCCCCACCTTCTCGCCGCACCACTACGAGCAGCAGTACGACCAGCAGCGCCACGCGGCGCCCTCGTACGGCGGCTGGAACAACCAGCCGCAGGCACGTCCCCCGCAGCCGCCGGGCGGCGGCTACCCCGCTCAGCCGGGCCCCAACTGGGCGCCCGTCCCCGCACCGGAGCCGAGCGGGCGCCGTGGCCCGTCCACGAGCCTCTTCCTGGTCGTCTCCGTCGTCATCGCCCTGCTGGCCGGGGCGCTCGGCGCCGGCGTCGGCGTGCTGGCGACCGGTGACCACACCGGCACCGTCGACCTCGGCGGCGACAACAAGACCTCCACGACCGGTGCCAAGAACCGCGACCCCGGCTCCGTCGCCGGCATCGCCCAGCGGCTCGTGCCGAGCGTCGTGATGATCAAGGTGACGAACGGCACCGAGGGCGGGGCGGGCACCGGCTTCGTCGTGAACGGCGGCTACATCGTGACCAACAACCACGTGGTCGCGCCCGCCGTCAGCGGCGGCAGCATGCAGGTGGTCTTCAGCGACGGCAAGACCACCACCGCGACCGTCGTCGGCCACGACGCGACCTCCGACATCGCCGTGATCAAGCCGGGCACCCTCGCGGGCCGCAAGGCCCTCACGTTCGGTGACTCCGACAGCCTGGCGGTCGGTGACCCGGTCATCGCCATCGGCTCTCCGCTGGGCCTGGCCGGCACCGTCACGACGGGCATCGTCAGCGCTCTCAACCGTCCCGTGAGCACCAGCGGCGAGGGCGGCGAGTCCTCCTTCATCAACGCGGTCCAGACGGACGCGGCGATCAACCCGGGCAACTCCGGCGGTCCGCTCGTCGACTCCAAGGGCGAGGTCATCGGGGTCAACTCCGCGATCGCCACGCTCGGCAGCCAGTCGCTCGGCAGCGACAAGCAGCAGAGCGGCAGCATCGGGCTGGGGTTCGCCATCCCGAGCAACCAGGTCCGGAAGGTCGCCCAGCAGCTGATCAACAACGGCAAGGCCACCCACGCGGTGATCGGTGCCTGCATCGACATGTCCTACCAGGGCGGCGGTGCCCGCATCGCCACCGACGGCGCCCAGTCCTGCAAGGGCGGCACGATCACCGCCGGCGGACCGGCGGAGAAGGCCGGGCTGAAGGCCGGTGACATCATCACCGCGTTCGACGGCAAGGCGATCTCGGGCTCGGACGAGCTGATCATGGCGATCCGCGCCAAGTCGCCGGGCGACCGTGTCCAGGTCGCCTACACCCGCGGATCGCAGCGGTCGACGACCGAGCTGACGCTGGGCGAGGGCAACTGACCGGTCGGTGCCCGCTCCCGGCTCTTCCCCGGGAGCGAAACTGACCGGTCCCGCGCGGCAGACGCGGGGTGGGTGCCCGGTTAAGCTGGGAGCCGCGGCCTCGGCAGAGAGGTCGCGGGGTCATCAGGTGGAGGACGCGTGTTCGACGTAGGGCTCGGTGAGGCGCTTCTTCTCGTCGTTCTCGCTTTGATCATCTTTGGCCCCGACCAGCTGCCGAAGGTGGCCTCGCAGGCGGGCCGCGCGCTGCGCCAGCTGCGCGCCATGGCCAACACCGCAAGGGACGACCTGCGCGAGGGCCTCGGCCCGGAGTTCGCCGACTTCGACGTGGCCGACCTCAACCCGCGCCGGTTCGTCCGCAAGCACCTCCTCGAGGAGCTGGACGACCTCGATCAGCAGGGGCCGATGCCGGCCGAGGAGCCGCTCCTGCCCTTCGGCGAGCGGCCGCCCTTCGACCCCGAGGCGACCTGACCGCGCGTCACCGCGCGCTGCTGGGCGCGCGGTAGATCCGGATCCAGTCGACCTGCATGGTGATCCGCTTGGGCGTGCTCGCCGTGCGGTGGAACCCCTCGCGCATCTCGTTGCGCAGGTAGAGCTGCATCCCGGCCTGCCGGGGGACGAACGGCCCGGTGTAGTTCCAGGTCTTCTTGCCGTCCATCCAGAACGTCACGCGCCCGGGCAGCCAGTCGACGCCCACGGTGTGCCACTTGGTGAAGTCGGTGTGGGTGGTGCGCTGCACCTGCTGGTCGTCGGCCCCGTGGTGGATGAACAGGCCGCCGCTCTTGCGGTTGCCCGACAGGATCTCGGCGAAGTCGATCTCCGCGTACTCCGGGTCGCCCATGTGCGTCGGCCACAGGAACGCGGTCGCGGAGTAGCCGTTGCCCTGCTCGGCGCGGATGCGGGCCTCCCAGCGGCCGTAGGTCTGGGAGAGGTGGGAGATCACGCCGGCGCCCTGGTCGCGGCCGCCGTAGATCCCGCCCACGAGGTTGAGGACCCCGCCCGACACGTGGGTGCCGGCGGCGACGCCGCGGTGGCTGGAGGCGTCGGGTGCCTCGTACACCTGCCACTTGCGCGCGTCGAGCGCGCTGCCGCCGAAGTCGTCCCACAGGACCGGCGCGCCCCAGGACTTCGGGGTGCCCTCCGGCGCCCTGGCCTGAGTGGCGTCTCCGCTCCGTGGCGTTGTTAAGCGCGAGGAGTGCCCGCTACAGCCGACCGAGGCGCAGGCCGCGACCACCAGAGCCGCAGCCAGCGCCGTCCCCCGTATGACCCCGTCGAATGCCATACATCCACGAAATCACGTGCGCACCGCGCGTCAAGCGCGAACACGCCCTCAGGTTGGTCAACCGCGGTTCGGACTGAGACCAAGCTGCCGCCCGCGCAGGCTCTTGGCGCGCCCGGAGATCTTGTCGGCGATGCCGCGCAGCTCCTTGGAGGCGGGCGCGTCCGGGTCGTCCAGCACGATCGGACGGCCCTCGTCGCCGCCCTCGCGCAGGCGCACGTCGATCGGCACCTGGCCGAGCAGCGGCACGGATGTGCCGAGCGTACGGGTGAGCGCGTCGGCCACGGTCTGGCCGCCGCCGGCGCCGAACACGTCGACCGGCTCGCCGCAGTGCGGGCAGGGCAGGTAGGACATGTTCTCGATGACGCCGGCGACCGTCTGGTGGGTCTGCGCGGAGATCGCGCCCGCGCGCTCGGCCACCTCGGCGGCGGCCTGCTGCGGCGTGGTCACGACGAGGATCTCCGCGGACGGCAGCAGCTGCGCCACCGAGATCGCGATGTCGCCGGTGCCCGGCGGCAGGTCCATGAGGAGGACGTCGAGGTCACCCCAGTAGACGTCGGCCAGGAACTGCTGGAGCGCCCGGTGGAGCATCGGCCCGCGCCACACGACGGGGGAGTTGCCCTCGGTGAACATGCCGATCGAGATCACCTTCACGCCGTGGGCGTTGGGCGGCATGATCATCTGCTCGACCTGGGTGGGACGGCCGGTGACGCCGAGCATGCGGGGCACCGAGTGGCCGTAGATGTCGGCGTCGACCACGCCGACCTTGCGGCCCTGGGCCGCCAGCGCCGCGGCGAGGTTGACCGTCACCGAGGACTTGCCGACGCCGCCCTTGCCGCTCGCCACCGCGTAGACGCGGGTCAGGGAGTTCGGCTTGGCGAACGGGATCTCCTTGGCGGCCTGACCGCCGCGGAGCTTCTGCTGGAGGGCCTGGCGTTGTTCCTCGCTCATCACGTCGAGGTCGACCCGCACCTCGGCGACGCCGGGGACCTTGGAGACGGCGGCGGTGACGTCACGCGTGATCGTGTCGCGCAGGGGACAGCCGGCGACGGTCAGGAACACGCCGACCTTCACGCCGCCCGCGGGCGTGATGTCGACGCCCTTGATCATGTCCAGTTCGGTGATCGGACGCCGGATCTCCGGGTCGTTCACCGTGGCGAGCGCGGCATTCACCTGCTCGATCGTGGGGGAGGCCATACCCCCATGGTATTGAGCACGCAGGCGGCGGGCGAACCAACGCGGCGGGATCTCCGTCACCTCCGCTCCTCACGGCGGCTCTCCAGTTCCTTGAGCAGGTGCTGGAGCTCGTCGCGGATCCAGTCGCGGGTGGCGACCTCGTTCATCGCCATGCGCAGGCTGGCCACCTCGCGCGTGAGGTACTCGGTGTCGGACACGTTGCGCTCGTGCCGGGCCCGGTCGCCCTCGTACTGGACGCGGTCACGGTAGTCCTGGCGGTTCTGGGCCAGCAGGATCAGCGGCGCGGCGTACGACGCCTGGAGCGACAGCATGAGGGTCAAGAAGATGAACGGGTACGGGTCGAACCGCATGCCGCCGGGGACCAGCATGTTCCAGCCGAACCACACGACGACGAAGACGGACATGTAAACGAGGAACCGGGCGGTGCCGAGGAACCGCGCGATGTTCTCGGAGAACTGCCCGAACGCCTCGGGGTCGTAGTAGAGCCGCGGCATCAGCTGCCGGCGGACGTCTCGCGGCTGGTCGAGGCGACCGAAACGCCGCTGGTCGCGCACCCTGTCCAGGCCAGTGCTCATCACCACTCCTTTCCGCGCAGGGCCTCTTCTTCGGCGTCCACTTCTTCGGCGTCCACGCCGGTGCCGGAATCGTCGTCCATCCCGCTCTCGCGCCAGTCGTCCGGCAGGAGATGGTCGAGTACGTCGTCGACCGTCACGGCGCCGAGCAGCCGGCCGTTCTCGTCCACGATGGGCACGGACACGAGGTTGTAGGTCGCCAGGTAGCTGGAGACGGTCTCCAGCGGCAGTTCGGGGCGCAGCGGGTCCAGCTCGGTGTCGCAGATCGCGCTGACGAGCGTGGGCGGCGGCTCGCGCAGCAGCCGCTGGAAGTGCACCGTGCCGAGGTAGCGGCCGGTCGGGGTCTCGTTCGGCGGCCGGCAGACGTACACCTGGGCGGCCAGCGCCGGGTTGAGGTCGGGGCTGCGGATCTGCGCGAGCGCCTCGGCGACCGTGGCGTCCGGAGAGACGATCACCGGTTCGGTGGTCATCATGCCGCCCGCGGTGTCGTCGGCGTAGCTCAGCAGCCGGCGCAGCGGCGCGGCGTCCTCCGGCTGCATCAGCGCCAGCAGCCGCTCGCGCTGTTCCGAGGGCAGCTCACCCAGCAGGTCGGCCGCGTCGTCGGGCCCCATCTCCTCCAGAACGTCCGCGGCGCGGTCGACGTCGAGCTTGCCGAGGATCTCCACCTGGTCGTCCTCGGGCAGTTCCTCGAGCACGTCGGCCAGGCGCTGGTCATCGAGCGCGGCGGCCACCTCGGCGCGGCGTTTCGCGGACAGCTCGTGGACGACGTTCGCCAGGTCGGGGGCGCGCATCCGCTCGAACGCCGCGATCAGGCTGGCCGCGCCCTGGCCCTCCTCGACCATGCGAAGGCCGCTGATCGCGCCCCAGTCGACCACGAGCGTCTCGCCGTGCCGCCGACGCAGGCCCAGCCGCGCGGTGCCGCGCCCTCCACCGGCCCAGCGATGCCCGAGCCCGGCGCCCGCCCGGCGCACCGCGACCTTGGTGATCAGCCAGTCGCGCGTACGGCTCTGCTCCATGCCCAGGTCGAAGACGACGACTCGTTCGCCCCCGCTGTCGGCCAGCTCCGCCTCACGGTCGAGCATCTCGCCGAGCGCGAGCGTCTCAGAGCCCCGTTTCTCGAACCGGCGCATGTTGATCCGGCCATCGAATATCACCGCACCGGCGTCGAAGTGGGTGACCCGGGTGATCGGCAGGAAGACGAGGCGGTGCGGGGGAACCTCGACCACGAGCCCGAGCACACGCGGCGCCCGCGGCGCGGGCCGCATCATGACGACGACGTCGCGCACCCGGCCGATCTGGTCTCCGGAGGGATCGAACACCGCGATCCCGGCCAGGCGCGCGACGAACACCCGTGATGGCGTTGCGGTCATGCTCGAAGGCTACCGAGGCGCGTCTTCTCCAGCGGTAAAGCGTGATCTATACCGCCCTGGCCGGGGATGACACGATGGAGACGTGACGGGGGATACCGCCGGCCTCGACGAGGCCTTCGAAACGTACCGCGGGCTGCTCTTCTCGGTGGCGTACCGCATGCTGGGCTCGGTCGCCGACGCCGAGGACGTCGTGCAGGAGGCCTGGCTGCGCTGGTCCGGCGCCGACCGTACGGCGGTGAGGGAGCCCCGGGCCTACCTCGTCCGTACGGTCACCAACACCGCGATCGACCGGCTCCGCTCCGAGCGCTCGCGGCGCGAGTCCTACGTCGGCCCGTGGCTGCCCGAGCCGGTGCTCACCTCGCCGGACGTCGCCGACGACGTCGAACTGGCCGACTCCGTCTCGCTGGCCCTGCTGGTCGTGCTGGAGACGCTGTCACCCGTGGAGCGGGCGGTGTTCGTCCTGCGGGAGGTCTTCGAGTTCTCCCACGCGGAGATCGCGGCCACGCTCGACCGGTCCGAGGCGAGCGTCCGGCAGGTGGCGGTCCGCGCCCGCCGGCATGTCACGGAACGGCGGCCGCGCTTCGCCGCCGACCGCGCCGAGCAACGTCGCGTCACCGAGGAGTTCCTGTCCGCGGCGCTCGGCGGCGACATCGACCGGCTGCTCACGGTGCTGGCGCCGGACGTCGTCCTCGTCCCCGACGGCGGGGGCAAGCGCTTCGCGCCACACCGCCCGCTCGAGGGCGCCGAAGTGGTGGCGCGCTTCCTCATCGGCCTCGGGCAGCACCCGTACGACGGCGTGGCACCGGAGGACATGACGACGGAGGTCACCTACGTCAACGGCGCGCCGGGGGTGGTCTTCCGCGGCGGCGGCATGGTCCTGGGCACGATGGCCCCCGAGATCGTGGACGGCAGGGTCCACGCGCTGCACCTGATCGCCAACCCGGACAAACTGGAGTCGATCGCAGAGCGCCGCGTCTTGGCGCTCGGGCTTAGCTCTTAGCCGCGCCGTTGGGACGGCCACGGCTGCCCAGGCAGGAGCGTTATCCACAGACGCCCAGCCGGTCTTCCCGGCGGGGGCTGGTCGCCCTAGGTTTACTGCCCGGGGAGGTTGGTTGGGGTTGTGCGGCGGCACGGTGTGAAGGTGGGTGATTGGTGAAGGCCTGCGGTTGTGGAGTGGAGCTGTCTGGGAACCGCTTCGCCAGCAGGAAACCTTCGTGTCCCGCGCTGACGCTGCCTTGAGCCGTCGGGGGCGTCTTCGGCTGGGGCGTGTGATCGTCGATGGCGGCTGGCCGATCGCCTGGGCGGCCGGGCGTTGTGAGGTGTCTTGGCCGGTGGTCAGGCGCTGGGCCATCCGATACGTCCGGCAGGGTGTGGCCGGGATGGCTGGCCGGTCGTCTCGGCCGCGCCGTGGCCCGTCCGAGACGCCACGGCCGGTGGTGCGCAAGGTCGTGTATGTGTGGTTGAAGTAGAGGCTGAGGCCGGTGCGGATCGCTGGGTGCTTGGGCGTGTCGGCCTCGGTCGTGCATGCCGTGCCGACCCGGTGCAAGTTCAACCGGTTGACCTGTATCGACTGCGCTATCGGTGAGGCGATCCGGTGTGATGAACACGATCGGCCGGGCTCGATGCCGCACGTTGATGTGAAGAAGCCCGGGCAACGTCCCTGATGGTGGCTGGCGTCATGTGGGCAGGGTCCAAGGCGAGCGCAACCGCGCACCGCACCGGTATCCGCAACACCCGCGATGGGCCCCGCCTGGGGCACGGCCTTCGCGGACACCGTCGTCGATGACCACTCGCGCATCGCCTACGCCGAGATCCGCGATGATGAGAAGGCCGCCACCGCCATTGAGGTGCTCCGTAACACCGTCGCCTGGTGGCGTGATGATCGAACGCGTGCTCAGCGGCAACGGCTCGGCCTGCAAGTCCCATGCCTGGCGCGACGCATGCGCCGAGCTGGGGATCCAGCCGAAACAGACCCGCCCCCACCGGCCCCAGGCCAACGACCAGGCCGAACGTTTCCATCGAACGCTCACCGACGGGTGAGCACCCGGCGGCTTCTACCCCTCAGAAACAAGTACGCCGCAAAGCCCTGCCAACCTGGCTCCATCACTACAACCACCACCGACGGCAAGCCACCCATCACCAGGTTGACCAACCTCCCTGGGCAGTACACCTAGACACTGGAAGTGGGCTGGAGCCCCCGGGCGCGCGGGGTCTGGACGCGGGCAGGGACCGGATACCGGCGGGGTTTCGGATGGGGGCGCGCGTGGGATCAGGTATCGGCTAGCGGTCCGAGCGGCGGCGGCGGGCGCCGATCATGAATGGGGTGCGGCCGGTGGTCGTGGCCG
The DNA here is from genome assembly GCF_042429965.1 of Actinoallomurus acaciae. Lineage (NCBI taxonomy): Bacteria > Bacillati > Actinomycetota > Actinomycetes > Streptosporangiales > Thermomonosporaceae > Actinoallomurus > Actinoallomurus acaciae. Next base: position 22,181 of record NZ_JBHLZP010000036.1, on the reverse strand, counting down.
GGCTGGGGGCCGGGCGTACGGCGGCGTAGTCGTCGGGCAGGGTGCCGGGGGCCTCGGTGGTCTCGCCGGTCGGGGTGAGGCGGATGACGAACGCCTCCTTGGCCCAGCGTTCGGTCTGGTGTTCGCCGTCGCGGGCGTTGAGGCGGGCCTTGGCGAGCAGGGGCACCACGGCCTCCCACTCCTCGGAGTTCGGCGCGACCTGTTCCACGGCCGCGATCCAGGAGACCAGGCGGCCGCCCTTGTCCTTGCTGCGGACCGTCACGGTGACGCGCTCGGCCTCCGGCAGTCCCGGCAGAGGCTGTTCGATGCCGCCGGTGACGACGTACGCGGCGCTCTGGTCCCCGTACGCGTGCCAGATGTGCCAGGCGGCGCGCGGGTAGGGCAGGTCGGGCAGTGCCAGCCACAGCATGCCCGACTTCTTGGTGGCCTCCTCGACCAGCGCGGCGATGTCCACGCTCGCAGTCTCCCATGGGTGGATAACATCCGGTGCATGCGCTCTCGCCGGACGACGCTCGCGGTGCCCGCCAGTAACCCGCGCTTCATCGAGAAGGCGCGGGAACTGCCCGCCGACGAGTTCTTCCTCGACCTGGAGGACGCGGTCGCGCCGCAGGCCAAGGAGGAGGCGCGGGCGAACGTCGTCGCTGCGCTGAACGACGGCGGCTGGGGCGACCGGGTCCGTGTCGTACGGGTCAACGACGTGACCACCCCGTACGCCTACCGGGACGTCATCGAGGTCGTCGAAGGGGCGGGGGCGAACCTCGACTGCCTCATGCTGCCCAAGGCGAGCTCTCCGGACCACGTGGTCTGGCTGGACCTGCTGCTCACCCAGATCGAGCAGGCGTCGGGGCTACCGGTCGGACGCATCGGCATCGAGGCGCAGATCGAGGACGCGCGCGGGCTGACCCGGGTCGAGGAGATCGCGGGCTCCTCGCGGCGCCTGGAGGCGCTGGTGCTCGGGCCCGGCGACCTGATGGCGTCGATCAACATGAAGACCCTGGTGGTCGGGGAGCAGCCGCCCGGATACACCGAGGGCGACGCCTACCACCACATCCTCATGCGCATCCTGCTCGCCGCCCGCGCGCACGACCTCCAGGCGATCGACGGGCCGTACTTCAACGTCCGTGACGCCGAGGCCTTCACCCGGGCGGCGCGGCGGAGCGCCGCGCTGGGCTTCGACGGCAAGTGGGTGCTGCACCCGGCCCAGATCGAGCCTGGCAACGCCGTCTACTCTCCGGCGCAGGACGACTACGACCGCGCCGAGCTGATCCTCGACGCCTACGACCACGCGACACGTGTCCAGGGGCGGGGCGCGGCGATGCTCGGCGACGAGATGATCGACGAGGCGTCGCGCAAGATGGCCCTGGTGATCGCCGCCAAGGGCCGTGCGGCGGGCATGGAGCGCACCCGGAGTGACGATCCATCGGCCTGACCGAGTGATCGCGCAGGTGGAGAGCTTGACGTTCCCTCGCGTAAGGGCGACTGTGAGTAACCATGAGGACCGCGCCCACGTGCCCGCGGTGCCGCGGGCCCCTCGTACCGCCCAGCGCGTGGTCGAGCGCGTGGACCTGCCTCGTGCACGGCGAGGTCGCGCCGCTGCAACCGCCGATGCGCCCCTGCCCGGAGGCGCTGGAGGTCCTGCGTTCGCGGGCCCGCGTGCCGGTCTGGGTGGCCTGGCCGCTGCCCGCGGGGTGGCTCGTGACCGGGTTCGCCGAGGTCGGTGACGACCGCAGCGGAGCCGTCGCGGTGGCCGTGGCGCTGTCCGGACCCTCGCCGATCGGCGGCCCGGCCGACCTCGTGCTCGTCGCCGAGGAGCCCGGCGTCGGGCTGGGCGCCTCGTACGCGGGGCTGAAGGGCCCCGACCCCGGCCACGGCTTCGGGGTCACGGCGCCGAACGCCAAGGTCGAGATCGACGGTCATCCCGTGTCCATGTGGGCCCTGGGCACGGAGAAGACGGCGGCGTACGCCGGCGAGGCGCTCGCGAACTGGCTCTGGGCGGTGTTGTGGCCCGAGTCCGCCGGCGTCCTCATGGTCGAGCAACTGGCCCTGCGCGACCTACGCGAGGCTCCACTCGACCTGCCGTACGGCGCCGCGTGTCCCCGGCTAGCGTGATCGGGTGCTCATCGACCTCCACTGCCACAGCTCCGTCTCCGACGGCACCCAGCCTCCCGCCGACGTCGTGCGCCGCGCTCATGCCGCGGGCGTCGGGGTCCTCGCGCTGACCGACCACGACACGGTGGCGGGCCACACCGAGGCGGCTCGCGCGCTGCCGCCCGGCATGACGCTCGTCCGCGGCATGGAGCTGTCGTGCCGGCTGCCCGACCACGGCGTCCACCTCCTGGCCTACCTGTTCGACCCGGAGGAGCCGCGGCTCGCGGCCGAACGCGAACGCATCCGCGAGGACCGCGCACACCGGGCGCGCGCCATGGTCCGGCGGCTCGGCGAACTGGGCGCGCCGGTCACCTGGGAACAGGTGGAGCGGATCACCGGCGACTCCGTGCCCGGCCGTCCCCACATCGCCCGTGCCCTGGTCGAGGCGGGCGCCGTGGCGACCGTGGAGGACGCCTTCACCTCCGAGTGGATCGGCGCGGGCGGGCGGGCGTACGTCGACCGGTACGCCCTGGACCCGGTCCGCGCGGTGCGGCTCGTACGCGAGGCGGGCGGCGTGCCGGTGCTGGCCCACCCGCGAGCGTGGCGTCGGGGCTACGGCGTCTCCGACGAGGCGATCGCCGGTCTGGCCGAGGCCGGGCTGGCGGGGGTGGAGGCCGACCACCCGGACCACGCCCCGGCCGACCGCGAGGCCCTGCGGGCGCTGGCGTCCGAGCTGAACCTCTTCGTCACGGGCGCGAGCGACGACCACGGCGAACTGACGGGCCACCGGCTGGGCTGTGAGACCACGACCCTGGAGGCGTACGAGGCCCTGCGGGAGATCGCCACGGGAGCGCCCCCGGACGTCAGGTGAGTACGGGTGCGGCTCCGAGAGATCAGGCGAGCTCCAGAGCGAGGATGACGCGGAACGCCGGGCGAAGCCGCGCGGCGCGGCCTCGTTGAGAATCGCGCGTCGTGGGAATACCGGTGACCGTGAGACGCCCCTGCGGGGGGCGGGACGAGAGGTGGGGAATGAGCAGGGAGATCTGGACCGCGGTCGACGACTATTTCGACGGGGCGCTTCTGCCGTCCGACCCCGCGCTGGACGCGGCGCTGACGGCCGCCGAGGACGCGGGGCTGCCGCCGATCGGCGTCACTCCGAACCTGGGCAGGACGCTGCAGTTCCTGGCGCGGCTCCAGGGGGCGCGCCGCATCCTGGAGGTCGGCACGCTCGGCGGCTACAGCACGATCTGGCTGGCCCGCGCGCTGCCCGAGGACGGCCGCCTGATCACGCTGGAGGTCGATCCGGAGCACGCCGCGGTCGCCCGCGGCTCCATCGAGAACGCCGGGCTCGCCAAGGTCGTCGACGTACGCCTCGGGCCCGCGCTGGAGACGCTGCCCGAGATCGCCGCCGAGGGGCTCGGGCCGTTCGACATGGTCTTCATCGACGCCGACAAGTCCGCCAACGCGGACTACTTCGCCTGGGCGGTCGAGCTTTCCCGCCCCGGCACGCTGATCGTGGTGGACAACGTCGTACGGCAGGGGAGGGTCGTCGCCTCCGGGGACGACGATCCGAACGTCATGGGCGTCCGCCGTCTCGTCGACGCGGTGGAGGCCGAGCCCAGGGTCACCGCCGTGGCACTGCAGACGGTGGGACGAAAGGGATATGACGGGTTCCTGATGGCTCTGGTCGAGGACGTCTGAGGACGCGTCACCGCGCCCCCGGCGGATGGCCGGTGGCGGCGTACGGCCGGGGCGAGCCGATGGGCTCGGCACGGCGCATCGGGGCAAACCCGGGCACGGGTGACGGCGTCCAATGGTTGTGAGCGGTCGTCGCCCGCTCGGCACCGGAGGACCTGATGCCCGACATCGCGCCCCTGCGGCCGGACGATCCGGCACGCCTGGGCTCCTACACACTGCTCGGCCGGCTGGGACACGGCGGCTACGGCGTGGTCTACCTGGCCGAGACCACCGGCGCCGAACGGGTGGCGGTCAAGCTGCTGCGGACCGCCATGGCCGAGGCGGGCGACGAGCGGGAGCGGTTCGCCCGCGAGGCGGCCGCGGTCGAGCAGGTCGCGCGGTTCTGCACCGCCCAGGTGCTGGACGCCGACATCGACGGCGACCGGCCCTACATCGTCAGCGAGTACGTCCCCGGCCCGTCCCTGCACGCCCTCGTACGCGAGCGCGGGCCGCTGGAGGGCGGTGCGCTCGACCGCCTGGCCATCGGGACCGCGACCGCGCTGGTCGCCATCCACCAGGCCGGCGTCATCCACCGCGACTTCAAGCCGCCGAACGTCCTGATGGGCCCCGACGGCCCCCGCGTGATCGACTTCGGCGTCGCGCGGATCGTGGACCGCGCCACCACGCTCACCGGCCACACGCTCGGCACCCCGGCGTACATGGCGCCCGAGCAGGTCTCCGGCGGCGAGGTCACGTCGGCCGCCGACGTGTTCGCCTGGGGCGCGACGATGGTCTACGCCGCGAGCGGCGCACCGCCGTTCGGCCGCGACTCGCTCGCCGCGCTCGCCCACCGGATCGTGCACGAGCCGCCCGAGCTGGGGACGCTCACCGGGGACCTGCGTGAGCTCGTCGCCGAGTGTCTCGCCAAGGACCCGGCCGTACGGCCGTCCGCGAGCGTGCTCCTGATGCGCCTGCTCGGCCACGCGACGGTGTCCGGCGGCCGGCCGGGAGAGACCGCGATCATGACGGAGGGCATGAGCGCGGCGGCCGCCTCACCGCCGGCCACGCAGGCGGTGCCCGCGTCTCCGGGCGGCCGGAGACGGAACTGGCCGCCGGCGGTCGCCGGAGTGGTCACCGCCCTCGCGCTGGCCGGTGCGGCGGTCGCCACGATCATGGCCCTACACGCCGGTGACCGGCCGTCGCGACCGGGCCCGACGACGACCGTCTACACGAGCGCGACCGGCCCGGGCCACCGGGCGCCACCGCCGGGAGCCGGCGGCTCCTCCTCGTCCTCCTCTTCGACGGGAGGGCCCGTCGCCCGGCCCACGCTGCACGTCCAGGCGGGCGACTGCGACCTCGGCACGACCGGTCTCACCTGCACCGTCACGCTCCGGGGTGAAGGCGCCACGGTCCGCTGGAGCGCCACGGCCGGCGACCCGCTCACGGCGGCCCCCGGGAGCGGCTCGCTGAACCCCGGCGAGGCGGCCACCGTCACGGTCACCCTGCATCCGGCGACCCCACGCGTGGCCGGCGGGGCCGGCGTGACGATCACCGGTGGAGGCCGTACGCAGACGGTGCAGGTCACGTGGGAGGGCGAGCCGTCCACCGGTCCGTCGTCCGGCTGATACCACGGTGCCGCACGCACCGAAGTCCCGGAGTCGGTAGGGTTTCTCACGTGGACGCGCGTATCGACAAAGTGGTGACGTCGGGCAAGATCACGGTCGACGACACCGAGTACGACATCGAGGCCAACACCTACGTCATCGGAGACGACGACGCGGTGATCGTCATCGATCCGGCCTTCGACGCCGAGAGCATTCTCGAGGCCGTCGACGAGCGAGAGATCATGGCTGTCATCTGCACCGACGGCAGGGAGACACATCTGAACTCCGTTCTCGAGGTCGCCGAGGCCGACGAGGACGACCCCGCCCCGATCGCGCTGCACACGCGCGACCGCCTCCTCTGGCGTCAGTACTTCCGTGCACTCGCCGACAAGGACGAGGACTCGGAGTTCATGAAGGATCTCGAGCCCGACCTCGACATCGAGGACAGCGGCGTCTTCGAGATCGCGGGCGCGCAGCTCGAGGTCATGCACACGCCCGGCCACTCGCCGGGGAGCATCTGCCTCTACAGCGAGCAGCTCGGTGTGCTGTTCACCGGCGACACGCTGCACAAGGGCCGGCCGGGTCGCGTGGGCGCCGACTACCCCGAGCTGCAAGAGCAGCTCAACTCCATCGGGGCGATCCTCAGCCCGCTGCCGCGCGACACCCGCATCCTGCCGGGTCAGGGCGAGGAGAGCACGGTCGGCGAGGAGGACTCCCAGTGGGAGAGCTGGTTCGCCCTTGCCCAGGAGCCCGAGTCCGAGTCCTGAGCGGGTCCCGCTCATGACGGCCGAGCAGCTCGGTTTCGAGGGGATGCCCAAGCGGCTCTACCCGTGCACTCCCTCACGCCTCAACACCTGGCTGGACTGCCCGCGCCGTTACCGCATGACCTACCTCGACCGGCCCAAGCCGGAAAAGGGCCCGCCGTGGGCGCACAACAGCGTCGGGGCGAGCGTCCACAACGCGCTCGCCGGATGGTGGCGGCTGCCCCTCGGAGACCGTACGCCCGAGGCGGCGGGGCGGCTCCTGGAGCGGGGCTGGCTGACCGACGGGTTCCGTGACGCGGCGCAGTCGGCCGACTGGCGGCGGCGGTCCCGCGCCATGGTCGAGCGTTACGTCTCCGGCGTCGACCCGGCCGACGAGCCGGTCGGCGTCGAGCGCACCGTGTCGATGAAGACCCACCTGATCACCGTCCAGGGGCGCATCGACCGGCTCGACCGCCGCGGCGGCGAGCTCGTCGTGGTCGACTACAAGACCGGCCGCCGACCGCTCACCGCGGACGACGCACGATCGTCGCTGGCACTCGCGCTGTACGCCGCGGCCTCCCGGCGGATGATGCGCACCCCGTGCCGGCTCGTCGAGCTGCACCACCTGCCGACCGGCGAGGTCGCGGTCTGGGAGCACACCGAGGAGTCGCTCGACCGCCATCTGCGGCGCGCCGAGCAGATCGCCGAGGAGTGCGCCGAGGCCGACGAGTGGTACCGCGAGAAGGTCCCGGCCGGGAAGCGCACCGACCTGCCGCACGCCGACTTCGACGAGAAGTTCCCGCCGCGTCCGGGTGCGTTGTGTGCGTGGTGTGACTACGCCCGGCATTGTCCGGAGGGGCGGCAGGCCGCTCCGGCGCGTGATCCCTGGTCCGCCCTGCCGGACGAGGCCTGACGTCGGCGCCCGCGTCGCCCGACGGTGCCCGGCTTCGGTTCAGGCGCGTGATGCCGTCGGCCAGCGGCGGGGGTCGCGTAGGCCGGCGAGGCCGCGGCCGAGGTCGTACCCCTCGGCGGCGAGCCGTTCCCGCGCCCCGGCGAGCATGCGCCGTGTCGTCGGCTGGAACGACCTGTCGTGCAGGGGCTCGGGCAGCGAGTTCATGGTGAGCCGGAACGACCGCAGCCCCGCGCTCACGATCGACTGCGGGATCTCCGGCAGCATCCCGTACATCTGCCGCGCCCAGCGGGGCAGCGAGTAGTAGCAGAGCGCGCCGAACGGCAGGTACAGCGGCTTGCCGGGCCGCAGGAACCGCATGTCGTGCGGCAGCTTCGGCCAGAGCAGGAAGCGTACGGCCCCGCGCGCCTCCGGCGTGACCTTCAGCTGCGGGCGCATCCCGGCGAAGTAGGCCTCCATCTCCGCGACGCTGCCGGGCACGTCCTCCTCGTGCAGGCCGACGTAGGCGGCGCTGCGGCGCTGCTCGGCGAGGTAGCGGTCGGCCTGTTCGTCGCTGAGCCGCAGCCCCGAGCGCCGGGCCACCTCCAGGTAGGAGAAGACCTCGGCGCAGTGCACCCAGAGCAGCAGTTCGGGCTCGTCGACCCGGTGGACCCGTCCGGTGTCGGGGTCCTTGACGCGCAGGGCCCGGTGGATGCCGCGGACCCTGCGGCCGAGTTCGTCGGCCTCATCGGCGGTACCCCAGGTCACGACGCCCACGAAGTCGGCGGTGCGCTGCAGTCGGCCGATCGGGTCCACCTGGAAGGTGGAGTTCTGCCAGACGCCTCGCATCGCGATCGGGTGCAGGGCCTGGAGCATCAGGCTGCGAACGCCGCCGACCCACATCGACCGGTCGATGTGGACCTGCCAGGTGGCGCTCTGGGGGGACTGGACGGTCGCTTCCATGGCGACCATCGTAAGTGTGTTCTTACATGAGACGAAATGTGTCTCTCGTCTCATGTCCGCCGGGCGCGGTCAGGTGCGTTCGGCGTCGTTCCAGAACGTGGTGAGCGCGCTCGCCGTCGTCTCGGGCGCCTCGACGGCGGGAGAGTGCGCGGCGCCGGGGATGACCACCTTCCGCGCGCCCAGGCGCTCGGCCATGACGGCCTGGGCCTGGGGCTCCCAGGCGTCGTCGTTCTCCCCGTACAGCACCAGGACGGGCAGGCCGGCGCCGCCGGTCGCCTTGGCGAGCTCGTCGACCCGGTCGGAGCAGGACAGCAGTTCGTTCGCCATGCCCAGCAGCCCGGCGTGGGAGTTCATGAACATCCGCCGCCGTAGGAAGGCCACGATCTCGGGCAGAACGCCCTTGGCGAGGGCCTCCGGCTCCATTCGTGTGGACCACAGGTGTTCGAGCCCGACCTTCGGCAGTGCGGAGAGCAGGACGCGCCCTTCGACCTCGCGCCCGCCGGTGATCGCGGCCGGGCCCGAGCTCATGAGGGTGAAGGACTCGACCAGGGCCGGATCGGAGATCACCGTCTCGCGGGTCACCAGGCCGCCGAAGGAGTGCCCGACCAGGTGGACCGGGTCGCCGATCGACTCGATCACCGCGGCGATGTCGGCGCCCAGCTCCGCGCAGCCGTAGGCGGAGGCGTCGTCCGGCCCCGGCGTCTCGAACTGGCCGCGCATGTCGAGCGTGACCACACGCCGCCCCGCGCCGGCCAGCGTCTGCAGGACCGAGATGAAGTCCTCTTTGCTCCCGGTGAAGCCGGGAACCAGCAGAGCCGGGCCGCGTTCGGAGATCCCCGATCCGGGAAACGCCTCGAGTGCGGCGAAAACACCGCGTGAAGTCTCGATGTCCGTCCGGCGAACACCGGGGGGCAGAGTAAGAAACCGGGGCGTACTCACTGGCAGGAGCTTACTTGCCGATGTCCAAGCGACACCAGCTTAACGCTTTCGCCGGTTAACGCCCCTTGCCAGGCGCCGTACGCTTCAGTCATGACGGTCGCCGTCTCAGCACACAAGGGCGGGTCGGAAGACGCGCCACCCGCGACATGGAAGGCGTACGAGACCGCCCTCACGACGGGCGCGGAGTACGTCGAGTTCGACATCCGGCGCACGCGTGACGGTGATCTCGTGGTCTTCCACGACTCCCACATCGCCGGCCGTCCCATCGCCGGGCTGAGCTACGAAGAGCTCTGCGGCGCGGTGGGTCACCGGGTGCCACTGGTCCGCGACGTGATGAAGCTGGTCGCCGGGAAGGCCGTCGGCCATCTGGACCTCAAGGAGACCGGGTACGAGCACGAGGTCGTGAGGATGGCCCTCGACCTGCTGGGACCCGGCAACTTCGTCGCCACGACGCTCGTGGACGCCTCGATCGCCGAGATCAAGAAGCGTCATCCGGAGGTCACGACGGCGCTGTCCCTGGGCCGTGACCTGCGGGAGATCGGCCGGTGGCTGCGGCTGCCGGTGCGCGCCCGCGAGCTGTACCCGCTCGGGCGGATGCGCGCCTGCGGCGCCGACTGGCTGGCGGTACACCGCCGCCTCGCACGGGCGAACGTCCTGCGGCTCTGCGGCCGGTTCGGCATCCCCGCGATGGTGTGGACGGTCAACGGGGAGCCGCAGATGCGGCAGTTCCTGGCCGACTCACGGGTGGCCGTCCTGATCACCGACCGTCCCCGCCACGCCCTGAGCCTTCGCGCCTAGCGCGTGTCTCGAAGTCCCGCCCTCCGGGACACTCCCCGCCCGGGGACACTCCCCGCCCTCCCAGGGGGCGCCGACCCCACTTCCATTGTCAAGCCACCCCACACGCCGAAGGAAGACCGCGTGCGCGGCTGTGGAAAACCCACGGTCCGACCACTTCGAGGCAGGCCCCAGCGGCGGGCAGAGCCCGAAATGGGCATGAGAAAGGGGCGCGGTCCGTCACCACGCCCCTTGGTCACGTCCGCGTCAAGCCGGCCTGCGTGCTCCTCCGGTGCGGGAGCGGCGCCGCCGCGGCTTGGGCTTGGACTGTGCCGACTCGGCCAGGTGCATCGCCTCGGCCTCGGGATCGGCCGGCGGTGCCATGAACTGGACGACGGGAACACCGGCTGGCGTCGAGGCGATCGGGGCCTGCTGCGGAGCCGGTGCCGCGGGTGTCTCCGCGGGGCTGTCGGTGTCCGTGTCGGGTTCGGTGATGGTTGAGGTGTCGGGTTCGATGTTGGTTTGAGTGATGGTGTCGGTGCTCGTCTCGGCGTTGCGGCGGGTGCGCCGCCGGGTCCGGGACGGGCGGGTGCGCTCGGCGTTCTCGACGCCGGCGTCGGCGGTGTCGTCCTGTGGTTCCAGGGCGACCGGAGCGGCCTGCTCCTCGGTCTCCTCGGCGACCGTTTCGGGGGCCGCAGGCGCCTCGTCGGCGTCGATCGGCCGTCCGCCACGGGTCCGCGTGCGCGTGCGGTTGCGCGGCTTGCGGGTGCGCTCCGTACGCTCCGTGCGCTCTGTGCGTTCCGCGCGCCTCGGCGAGCGGGTCCGGCCGGTCTCGCCGATGTCCTCGACCTCCTCGGCCTCGAGCCCGGCGCGCTCACGCCGGGCCCTTGGCAGGGTGCCGGTGACGTCGGCCGGGATGTCGAGCGCCTCGTAGAGGTGGTCGGACGTGGAGTAGGTCTCGGCCGGCTCGACGATGCCCAGCCCGAGCGCGGAGTTGATCAGCTTCCAGCGCTGGAGGTCCGCCCAGTCGACGAGCGTCACCGCGATGCCCTCCTTGCCCGCCCGGCCCGTACGGCCGATGCGGTGCACGTAGGCGTCGGCGGCGTCGGGGCACTCGTAGTTGACGACGTGGGTCACGTCGTCGACGTCGAGGCCGCGGGCCGCCACATCGGTGGCGACGAGGACGTCGATCTTGCCGGACCGGAACGCCCGCAGCGCCCGCTCACGCTGTCCCTGGCCGAGGTCGCCGTGCACGGCCGCGGCGGCGAAGCCGCGTTTGGCCAGGTCCTCGGCGACACGGTCGCAGGCGCGCTTGGTCTGGCAGAACACCATGGTCAGGCCACGGCCACGCGCCTGCAGGACGCGGGCGAGCAGTTCGGGCTTGTCCATCTGGTGCGCCTGGAAGACGTGCTGGGCGACCTGCGGGGTCGCCTCGGACTCCTCGTGCGACTCGGCCCGTACGTTGGTGGGCCGGGTGAGGTACTTGCGGGACAGCGCGACGATCTCGCCCGGCATGGTCGCCGAGAACAACATCGTCTGCCGCCGCGCGGGTACCCGGTCGACGAGGCGCTCGATGTCGGGCAGGAAGCCCAGATCGAGCATCCGGTCGGCCTCGTCCAGGACGAGGACCGAGACCTGCGACAGGTCGAGGTGCTTCTGCTTGACCAGGTCCAGCAGGCGGCCCGGCGTGCCGACGACGGCCTCGACGCCCTCGCGGAGGGCCTCGATCTGCGGCTCGTACGCGCGGCCGCCGTACACCGACAGCACCCGGCTGCCGAGCTTGCCACCGGCGATGATCAGGTCGCTGGTGACCTGGACGGCCAGTTCACGGGTCGGCACGATGACGAGCGCGAGCGGCTTCTTGCCGCCGTGCTCGATGCGCTGGAGCAGCGGGATGCCGAAGGCAAGGGTCTTGCCCGTGCCGGTGCGCGCCTGGCCGATGATGTCGTGCCCGCTGAGCCCGATGGGCACCGCGAGTGACTGAATCGGAAACGGTTCGACGATGCCCTCGGTCTCGAGGGCAGCTGCGATTTCGGGAATGACTCCCAGATCATGAAATGTCGTCAGGGCCTTCAGCCTCCAGAGTGCGGGGTCCGCTCGGCGCCGCTTGTGCACCAGGTCGGTGACGCGGCAGACCATCTCGCGGTCGCAAACTCATGCGCCGCCCACGGCAGGGCCACTTCTCGCACCTGCCGGTCGTCGCATACGGTCGCGCACTCGCGCGGGAGGGACCAGCCGTCAAATTCTTCCTAAGGATTGCGACCGGGGGTCGCGCTGCGCAGCGCGCGGTCACATTTCGCCACGCAGTGTAGCGGCAGAGATCGGAAACAGAAAGTCCCCGACGTAAAGGTCCAACACACGTCTGCCCGCTTTCATTCCCCGCACCCCGCGTACGGCCCGAAGACCCCGTTCGGCCGTCTGGCCTGCTGCGCCACACCGGTGACCGGGCTGCGGCGGGCCGGCGGGCGGAGTACGGCGACGGAGGGCGTGGCCGGTGCGTATCCCCTGGTGAGAGGCGTGAAGTGCCGTCGTGGGCCCGCTGGGGCCCCGGTGGCGGTCTCCTGACCGCTTCCGGTCAGCCAGTCCGGACGGAAGGTGCCGCGAAGGCGGTGACCCGGGCGATGGCCGTACGGACCGTGACCGACAGTGGTGAGTGCCGCCGAAGTGAGTACCACCGCGCCCCGGCGCCCGGGGCGCGGCGGTGGTCTCGTTCGGCGGGGACGGCGCGCAGTCGGGTCAGAGGGCCCGGTGACGCCGTCCTCCGACGCCGCTGAGCAGGGCGACCAGGATCGCGGCGATCACGACCGAGAAGATGAACGCCAGGATGCTGCCCGCTCCCACGGCGCCCGCGACCACGCCACCCAGGACGGCACCGACGATTCCGACCAGGATCGTCAGCAGTACGCCCATCGGGTTGCGTCCCGGGACGACCAGGCGGGCCAGCAGCCCGATCACGGCGCCTATGAGGATGAACCAGATCACTGTCAGCATGGTTGTGACACCTCCTACCGGCCGCCTTCGGGCAGCGGCTCGATTCAGCGACCGGTATGCCCCCTAAATCAGGTGTCATTCAGGACAAGCCAGTTAAAATGCACCAAATCCGACAGCCGGGGCGTCCGCCTCCGCGATCTCCACGTAGGCGAGCTTCGTGACGGGCACCACCACGCGGCCGTTCTTGCTCTTCAGCGCGAAGACGCCGTCGTCCTCGGCGAGCGCGTCGGCGACCGCCTGCTCGATCTCGTCGGGGGAGAGGGACGTCTCCACGACGAGCTCCTTGGGTACGGACTGCACACCGATCCTGACCTGCACGTCTGTCCTCCGTGATCCATCCGTCGTCTCGGCGCCGCCCGCCACCCGGGCGTGATCGGCGTTCAGGGACCGCCCAACTATCGCACGGTCGCCCGGGTGACCCGGCGATCAGGTCGTACGGGGGAAACCGCCGATACCGCGCCAGGACAGCCGGGCGATGAGGCGTTCGGCCTGGTCCTTGGGGATCGTGCCGCGCTGGGACAGCCAGTAGCGCGCGCTGACCTCGGCCATGCCGACCAGGCCCATGCCCAGCAGGTGCGCCTCGTCGCTGGAGACGCCGGTGTCCTCCTGGATCACCTGAGCGATCATCTCCGCGCACTGCTGGTTGGTGCGCTCGACCCGGGCGCGTACGGGGGCGACGTTGCGCAGGTCGGACTCGAAGACCAGGCGGTACGCCTCGCCCTCGCCGGCCACGAAGTCGTAGAAGGCCTCGATGGTCCGCTCGACCCGCAGCTTGTTGTCCGGCGTCGACTCCAGCGCGTCGCGCACGCGCTGGACGAGGCCCTCGGCGTGCTCGTCGAGCAGCGCCAGGTAGAGCTCGAGCTTGCCGGGGAAGTGCTGGTAGAGCACGGGCTTGCTGACCCCGGCGCGTTCGGCGATCTCATCCATCGCGGCGGCGTGGTAGCCCTGCGCGACGAAGACCTCCTGCGCCGCGCCGAGCAGCTGACGACGGCGTGCCAGCCTCGGCAACCTCGTGCCTCGCGGGCGCGCGTCCGGGGTTGCGGTCACGTGGGTTCTCCGATCAGCTGCCGAGCGGCGCCGGAACGCGATGGCGCCTGGATCCACCATCCTACGGCCGGGTAACACCGCGTCGCGAGCAGCGCCTCACCGATAGTCGTCGTCATCGAGTTGGTCGTCGCGGGCCGAAAGGTGCTGTTCGGCGGCGTCGGCCTCATCGGCCTCCGCCGGAACCGCCTCGGGCCAGCGCTCGGAGTAGTCACGCGCGCGGGCGTGCTGCTCGGCGACGTCGGCGTCGTTCGCCTCGCCCGACACGGCGGGCGGCTCGTCGCCGCGCGCCGGCGTGTGCTGTTCGGCCGCGTCGGCCTCCGGAGTCTCGAGGCTCAGCTCGATGTCTTCCTCGGACATGCCTTCCCCCCAGCCTTGTCAGAGTTGCTCGGCCAGCTCGCGAAGAACGGGTTCGATGGCCTCACCATAAGTCGGGAACGCGTGGACCACGTCGGTCAGGATGCTGAGCGGCGTCTCGGCCCGGATGGCCAGCGTGATCTCGCTCATCCACCCCTCAGCGTAGAGGCCGATCGCCGCCGCCCCGACGAGGACGCCTCGCGCCCGGTCGGCGTACAGCTCCACGCGGCCCCGGTCGTCGTTCTCCACGGTCGCCCGCGGGGTGTCGGACAGGTCGTACCCGGCCGAGAGGAGTTCCAGCCCGGTCGCCGAGACCGGCGAGACGCCGACGGTGTACACCGTCGGCGTGGTGTAGACGGCCCGCGGCACGGCGCGGTAGTCGGCCTCGCGGCGCTTGCCGAGCACGTTGGAGACGACGATGCGTGACTGGTAGTTGGCCGCGTGGGTGTACGGCGCCGCGCCTGTGACGTCGCCCGCCGCCCACACCGTCGTGCCGCCGTCCGCGTCCGCCTCGGCGTCGGTCACGGCCTTGCAGGTGACATCGACCGCGATGCCCTGCTTCGGGTCGGGCCGGATGCCGAGCGTCTCCAGGCCGAGGTCGGCGACGCGCGGCCGGCGGCCGGACGCGATGAGGATGCGGTCCGCGTCGATGTGCCCGCCGTCGGACAGGTACAGCCGCAGGCCGCTCTCCGTGCGTTCTGCGCGCGTGGCGCTCACGCCCAGCCGCAGGTCGGCGCCCGTGCGCCGGAGCTCGTCGGCGAGCAGGTCGCCGATGAACGGCGCCTCGGCGGCCAGCAGCCGGTCGGCGGCCTCCACCAGCGTCACCTGCGAGCCGAACGCGGCGTAGACCTGGCTGAGCTCACAGCCGACCGGCCCGCCACCGAGCACGATCAGCCGGCGCGGCAGGTCCGGGCGGGTCAGCGCCTCGTCACTGGTCCAGGTCGGCACGTCGCCGATGCCCTCGACCTCGGGAATGACCGGCTCGCTGCCGGTCGCGACCACGAGGTCGGTGTAGCCGTACTCGGTGCCGTCGACCTCGATCACCCCGGGCCGTACGGCCCGGCCCCGGCCACGGATCACGGTCACGCCCGCCTCGGCCATCTCCGCGGCGGTGGGCGCGTCGTCGAGATGGCGGGTGACCTCGTCGCGGCGCGCGACCGCGTGCTCCCAGGTCTCCCCGCGGCGGGCGGAGCGCAGCAGCGACTTCGACGGCATGCACGCGAAGTACGGGCATTCCCCGCCGACCAGACGGCTTTCCACCAACGCGACCGAGCGGCCCGCCCGCGCAAGGTCGGCGGCGATGTTCTTTCCGGCGCCACCGCCGAGCACCAGGACGTCGTAGCGCTTGTCCTGTGCGTCCGTCACCTGATCATCCTCTCCGACATTCACCCCGTGGTGCGCCTGGTGGCGCAGACACGATTGTTACCCGAGCAACCGATCCCGCGGACCGTGTTACCCGAGTAACCGATCCCGAAAGTGCGTGGCCCATGGGGTCACGGCAGCTTCTGCCGGAGTTCCAGCAGGGGCTCCAACAGGTCGCCGTCCCGCTCGACACGGTCGCGGACGTCGTCCGGTCCGAAGCGAAGCTCGGCATCACCCTCGATCTCGTCCCACGTCACCGGCGTGGAGACGTACGGCTCCTCCGCCGCTCGGAGAGAATAGGGGGCGACCGTGGTCTTGTGCCGGTTGTTCTGGCTCCAGTCGACGAAGACCTTGCCGTGGCGGAGCCTTTTGTCCATGCGGCTGACGACCAGGTCCCGGTGGTCCTTCTCGAGCCGCCGCGCGGCCTCCCTGGCGTACGCGGAGGTGCGCTCGTCGGAGGCCTCGGCGATCGGAACGTACAGGTGCAGCCCCTTGCGGCCGCTCGTCTTGGCGAAGGACCGCAGCCCGTCGTCGTCCAGCACCTCGCGGAGCATGACGGCGACCTCGCGCGCGTCCTCCAGGTCGGCCGGCGGGCCGGGGTCGAGGTCGAAGACCAGCAGGTCGGGGTCGTGCGCGCCGCCGCGCGGCCCGACGCGCCACTGGGGCACGTGCAACTCCAATGCGGCGAGGTTGGCGGACCACACGAGCGTGCGCAGGTCGTCGATGATGACGAAGTCGATGGAGGCGCGGCTGCCGCCGGGCGTCGGCAGGTGGGCGGTGCGCACCCAGCCGGGCGCGTGCGGGGGCGCGTTCTTCTCGAAGAACGACTGCCCGTCGACGCCCTCGGGGTACCGCAGCCGGGTCGAGGGGCGCCCCGCGATGTGCGGGAGCATCGCCGGTGCGATCCGCGCGTAGTAGTCGATGACCGCGCCCTTGGTGAAGCCGTTCCCGGGGTAGAGGACCTTGTCGAGGTTGGAGAGGGTGAGCCTGGTGCCCTCGACCTCGACTCTCGTCTTGGCGCTCACCCAGCCCCCCTCCCCGGCGAGGTGGCTTTCAATCCTTCGGTCCCTCGGTGCGGACCGGGCGGGGCTCACGGCTCCCGGTGGACCTCCTCCGGGGGGATCTCGGGGCGCAGGCCGCGCCAGGAGGCGTGCAGCAGCATCCCGTCCCGGGTCCAGCGGGAGAACGTCACCTCGCCGGTGAGCGAGGGGTCGACCCAGTACGCGAAGCGCGCGTGCTCACGCGGGACCTCGCCCGCGTACGGGCTGTCCGGGCGTTCCAGAGCGGCCAGGCGTTTGTGCAGGTCGTCCAGGTCGAAGTCGGAGAACCCGGTGCCGACGTGGCCGACGAAGCGCAGCTCGCCGCCGTCGTACACGCCGAGCAGCAGTGAGCCGACCCCGCCCTCGCGGCGCCCCTTCCCGCCCTTCCAGCCGCCGAT
Source organism: Actinoallomurus acaciae (assembly GCF_042429965.1). Lineage (NCBI taxonomy): Bacteria > Bacillati > Actinomycetota > Actinomycetes > Streptosporangiales > Thermomonosporaceae > Actinoallomurus > Actinoallomurus acaciae. Next base: position 5,312 of record NZ_JBHLZP010000036.1, on the reverse strand, counting down.
GACGACCTCCTGGGTGCGGAAGTTCTTCACCTTTCGCCAGAAGTCGACCCGGCGGCCCGGCCGGTACGGGGAGTCCAGTCGTTTGGCGATCAGCCCCTCCAGACCCTGCTCGGCGGTCCATTCCTGCAGCTCGCGGACCTGTTCGACCTCGGCGCCCTCCAGGTAGGGCGGCGCCTCGACGGGACCGGCGGCGAGTTCGAGGTCGTCGAGCAGCGCGCGCCGGTCGCGGTACGGCAGGTCGTACAGCGTGTGGCCGCCCAGGTAGGGCAGGTCGAAGGCGACGAAGTGCACCGGCACCTGGCGGATGAGACGGGAGTCCGGACGGTCCGCGTGCATGCGGTGCTGGAGGCGTTCGAAGCTGGGGCGTCCCTCGGAGTCGAAGGCCACGACCTCGCCGTCGATGACGGCGGACTGGTCGGGCAGGAGATCGGCGAGGGCCTGAAGCTCGGGATAGCGGCCGGTCGCCTCGATCCCGCGGCGGCCGACCGCGCGCACGCGTCCGCCGGCGACGTAGACGATCGCGCGCACGCCGTCCCACTTGACCTCGAGGGCCCAGCGGGCGACGTCGTCCGGTAGCTCGCCCGTCGTCGCGAGCATCGGCTGGATGTTCTCGGGCATCGGGTCACCCATACGGCGTTTCTGCCCATCCCGCTCATGCCTGACGCCAGCGCGGCCGGAGTGCGTCGCTCGGTGATTCCCCGGTCGCCCGACGGGTACTGGCCGTGACGAAGTGGTGACCGTATATTCGAACATACTTCGCAATTCGGAAACTAGATCGACGGCGCGACGGGTAGGGGAACCTCATGCGCAGCATCTGGAAGGGCGCGATCTCCTTCGGGCTCGTCACGATCCCGGTGAAGCTGTACTCGGCCACCGAACAGCGCGACGTGGCCTTCCACCAGGTCCACCGCGAGGACGGCGGCCGGATCCGGTACAAGCGCGTCTGCACCAAGGACGGCGAGGAGATCCCGTACTCCGACATCGCCAAGGGGTACGAGCTTCCGGGCGGAGAGATCGTCGTCCTCACCGACGAGGACTTCGAGAACCTCCCGCTGTCCACCAGCCGCCGCATCGACGTGCTGCTGTTCGCGACCGAGGAACAGGTCGACCCGATCTACTTCAACAAGTCCTACTACCTGGAGCCCGAGGCGCAGGGCACCAAGCCGTACGTCCTGCTGCGCGACGCCCTGGAGGGCTCCGGCAAGGTGGCGGTCGTCAAGGTCGCGCTGCGTCAGCGCGAGTCGCTCGGCACGCTCCGTGTCCGCGACGGGGTGTTCGTCCTCGAGACGATGCTGTGGCCCGACGAGGTCCGCGCGCCCGAGTTCAAGTTCCTGGAGGAGGACGTCGACCTGCGTCCGCAGGAGCTGCAGATGGCGACCTCGCTGATCGACTCGATGGAGAGGGACTTCGACCCCACCGAGTACAAGGACGCCTACCGTGAGGCGCTGGAGTCGGTCATCGAGGCGAAGGTCGAGGGCAGGGAGGTCGTCACCCAGGAGCTCGAGGAGGAGGCGCCGGCCGCAGCCGACCTGCTCAGCGCGTTGCGGGCCAGCGTCGAGGCCGCGAAGAAGGGCCGCTCCGGAGGGGGAGACGGCAAGGCGGACGAGGGCGGCGGGGCGAAGCGGAGCACCTCCGGCAAGGCGAAGACGGGTGGCAAGTCCGGAAAGTCGAGCGCCGCCAAGTCGAAGGCCAAGAGCGGCAGCGGTAGCCGAAAGTCCGCCTGACGGGGAACGCGCGGCAAAGATCCTCCTCGGGGGAATAGATCGCCACACGGGCCGGTTGTGACGCCCTGTAAGCTTTGTGTTTCGTGTTCAGGCGCGTCTTCGCGCCGTGGCCGGCTACGAGTCCGCGATCCCCCGACTATTGCGGAACGTCTCGAGGCGGGCCCTTTCTGAGAGGTTCGTTCTTGACATCAGCTTCATCGACCCTGCCCTCCTTCGCCGAACTCGGCCTCCCGGAGCGGCTGGTCTCCGCACTGGAACGCCGCGGCATCTCGACGCCGTTCCCGATCCAGGCGGCATGCCTGCCCGACGCTCTCGCCGGGCGCGACGTGCTCGGCCGAGGCCAGACGGGCTCCGGCAAGACTCTCGCCTTCGGGCTTCCCCTCCTCGCACGGATCGCCGGTGGCAACGCCGCGCCCAAGCGGCCCACCGCGCTGATCCTCGTCCCCACCCGTGAACTGGCCATGCAGGTCCAGGACGCCCTGGCGCCGCTCGGCCGCAGCGTCGGCCTGCACGCCAAGACCGTCGTCGGCGGCATGTCGATGGCCCGCCAGATCCAGGCGCTCCGCCGCGGCGTCGACCTGCTCGTCGCCACGCCGGGCCGGCTCACCGACCTCATCGAGCGCGGCGCCTGCTCGCTCGAGGACGTGCGGGTCACCGTGCTCGACGAGGCCGACCACATGTGCGACCTCGGCTTCCTGCCGGCGGTGTCCGCGCTGCTCGACCAGATCCCCTCCGACGGCCAGCGGCTGCTGTTCTCGGCCACGCTCGACGGCGACGTCGACAAGCTGGTCCGCAAGTACCTCCACGACCCGGTGACCCACTCGGTCGCGCCGGCCGCCGCGCCGGTGGAGACCATGGACCACCACCTGTTCATCGTCGACCGCGCACACAAGCACGACGTCATCGCCGAGGTGGCCGGGCGCGAGGGCCGTACGATCATGTTCGTCCGCACCAAGCACGGCGTGGACGCGCTGACCAAGCGGCTGGCGCGGGTCGGCGTGCGCGCCGGCGCCCTGCTCCGCATCAGCGGCCCCGCGCTGAACCAGGCGTTCATCACGGTCTCCGACGGCACCGTGGCGGACGGCGCGCATCTCGACGTGGTCGTCGAGCCGGTGCGGCTCGGCTGCCGGTCGTGCGGACGCGTCGTGACCTCCGACCGGATTCTCGCCGTCTGCTCCGGCTGCGGCGGAACCCGGCTGGACCTCCACAGCGGCGACGGGCTCGTGCTGGAGTCCGTGGAGTTCATGGAGGCCGAGCGGAGACACGAGCCGTCGGCCTGAACGCGCGGCTCACGTCCGGCGCCGCCTGCGGGAGCGCCTCCTGGGCTGGACCCGCCTCGTCCGCGGTGCGGGCGGCACGGCCGGCGCGCCCCCGATCGGGCCGCTCACACGTTCGAGTTCGGGCCGCAGCCTCGCCATCATCGCGCGGTAGGCGGCCGGATCCATCGACCGGCCGATGGCGAGGGCTCGTTCGGCCATCACCGCCTCTTTCTCGAACGTCGCGTCCGCCGCGACGAGGTGCCGGTAGAGCTCCGCCGCGGCCTCCATGCCGCGCAACGCCTCATCCGGCCGGCCGAGGACGGCGAGCACGAAGGCGGGCGGCATCAGGGCACCGGCGACCTGGCCACGGTCCGCGAGGGAGTTCGCGGGCCGCAGGGTCCGGCTCAGAGTGACGGCCGTGTGGAGGTGGAGGACGGCGTTCTCGACATCGCCCAGGTGGGCCTGCCAGAAGGCGAGTTTGGCCGCGATCCTTGCACGGGTCGCGCGGTGTGCGGCCGAGGCGGGCGTGGGCGGCTCACCGATCGCGGACAGGGCCTCGGCCGTGCACTCGACGGCCCGCCGGTAACGCCGTGACGCCCCGTGCAACGTCCCGAGGTTCGCGAGGGACGTGGCGAGATCGAGCTGGAACGCGGCGGGGCTCGTCTCGGCCATCGCCCGGTAGAGCCGGGTGGCCTCCTCCGCGGCCGCGAACGCCCCGGTCCGGTCCTTGGCGTGGCTCAGGTCCTGGGAGCGGTTCACGAGCGCACGGGCCAGGTCGGGGGTGAAGGCGGCCGGATCGTCGGCCGCGAGGCGCTGGAAGATCTTCAGCCCGTTGTTCGTCGCGGCCCTGGCCTGCCGGCCGGACCCCTGCTGCGCCAGCCGGTTGCCCAGGTTCAGGTACGCCCTGCCGAGCCCCGCCTCCGACTCGGCGTCCCCCCTCGGCTGCCTCTCGCGGGCCTGGACGACCAGGACGGCCAGGTCCAGCGCCTCCCGGCCACGTCCCCGGTGGGACATGGCGACCTCGAGGACGTCCATTCCGGTGGCCAGCCCCTCCCCGGCCGCCGCCGGATCGTCCTCGACCGCTTCGTGGAAGAGAGAGACCGCCTCCCGCAGTGCGGCGTACGCGTCCGTGTGCCGCCCCTCGTGCATCAGGGCGATGCCCTGGTTGAGCAGCGCCCACGCATGGTCGACGCGTGTCTCGGCGGCGCGCGACTCCGGCAGCGAGCGGAACAGTTCCACGGCGCGGTCGAAGCTCGCGTGAGCCCGGTCGCCGAGTCCCGCGTTGCCCTCGCGAAGGCCGAGCCCATAGTGCAGGCTCGCCCGTTCGGCGGGGTCCTTCGCCGTCGCGAGGCGGCGCTCGGTCAGGAACTCGGCACAGGCCAGGCTGCCGACGTCGAGATCGACGTGGTGGGCGGGGAGGTGTGGCTCGATCGCCTCCAGGACCGCCGGGTCCACGTGCGGCAGTCCGGCGAGGGTGACAAGAGAGGCGCCTCCGGCGGACAGGGCGAGCCGGGGCCGCCGGCGCAGCAGCGGGTAGAGCTGCGTCCGGGCGACGTGCTCCCATCGCGCCGCGGTCTCGATGAGGACGCTGATCGCCTGCCGGGCGTACGGCGGTGTCGTGTCGCCCTCCTCCTCTCCGGCCGGCAGGAGGGCCTGCGGCGCCGTCGCCGCCCACGCGTCCGCGGTGAAGCCCTCGGCGTGACCGGGCGTGAGCAGGGCGAGGAAGTCCTCGGCCAGCCGGTCGGGGTACAGCGGTTCGAGCACGGTGGCCTGGTCGCGCGGCGGGAAGCACCGCGCGTGGGCGTCCAGGATCCGCTGCCGGACGGCGGGCTCGCGGGCCAGGCCCGCGCGTTCGGCCACGTCCATGCCCGCGGCGTGGACGAGGGGGCCGGCGAGTGAGGCGACGAAGACCGTACGGCCCATCGCCGGAGCGTCGACCGTCGGCAGGCCGCCGGCGTGCGCGTGCAGGTCCTGCCAGTAGGCGGACTCGCGCTTCAGCAGGTACTCCGAGAGCCGGGCGGGATCGTCCGGGGCGGTCTCGGCGTGCCGGTACGCGTCGACGCCGGCCAGCGCGGCCATGTGGACCGTCAGCGCGACGCCGTACGCCGGGTCGCCGGTGATCCCGGCCGGCGGGGCCACCGCGTCCGCGGGCACCTCCATCACCTCGGCGAACCGGCCGCGCGCCCGGTCGAAGGCGGCCTTCGGCTCGTCCGGCGACTCGGCGAGCGGGGGCAGCGGCATGGCCTCAGCGACGATGTCCAGGTCGCGTTCCAGCCGATGCGACAGGCCCGACCACCACAGGCCGGAGGCGCGGGCCAGCAGCAGGATC
>NZ_JBHLZP010000035.1:0-30615 GCF_042429965.1 Actinoallomurus acaciae | reverse complement strand
TCTCCGGCAGCGTGCTGAGGTCGGCCTCGCGTACGGCGCCGGCGGCCGTGCCGCGTACGTCGAAGTCGAACTCGCGGTGCGCGCCGCCGCGATAGGTGATGCGCGCGACGGCGGTTCGCAGGCCGGGGACCACCCGGAGGCCCTCCAGCCCGACGCCGGCGCGCTCGAAGGCGCGCCTCATCACCTGTCCGCCCTCGTCCGCGCCGACGCCGCCGACGAACCGCGTGTCGACGCCGAGCCGGGCGGCGACGTACGCCGCGATCGCGGGTGAGCCGCTGGCCCAGGGGCCGGTGAACGCCTGTCCGGTGTCGGTGCCACCGGCTCCCAGGTCGCGCTGGTAGGCCACGATGGCCTCACCGACGATGAGCAGCACAGACCTCTCCTTTCCTGGACCTTCCGGCACGGGCGCTCAGAGGCGGGCCGTGGCCTGCTCGACGCTCAGCCCTTCGTGGACGATGTCGCGCAGACCGTCCAGGATCGCCGCCGGGCGCTCCGCGCGGAACACCCGGCGGCCGAACATCACGCCGGCCGCGCCGGCCGCGATCGAGTCATGCGCGAGACGCAGCGTGGACAGGGCGTCGTCCCCGCCGGGGCCGCCGGCGACGAGGATCGGCGCGGGGCAGCCCTCCACCACCGGGGTGAAGTCGTCCACCGACCCGTTCCAGACCACCTTGACCAGGTCGGCGCCGATGTCGGCGGAGATCCGGCAGTACAGCGAGAGCACGTCCGTGGAGAGGTGCTCCCCGCCCTCGCTCTCCAGCGCGGAGCGCGGCTCGATGATGACGCCGATCCCCGCCTTCGCCGCGTCGCGGACGATGCGGGCGTTGCGCTCGATCTCGTCGCGTTCGAGGCGGCTGTCGCGCTGGCCGATGTAGAGGTAGGTCATCACGGCGTCGATCCCCGCGGCGGCCACCTCGTCCAGCGTGGCGAGCTGGGCCAGGACGCCCTCGCTCCGGCCGTCCGTTCCCGGCGTGTAGATGCGCCTGCCGTGGTTCTTCCAGTCCAGATGGAGCACCGGCGCGGGCCGGCCGCGGCCGACGTAGAAGTCCTCCAGGAGCGGCAGCATGCCGGGCGTCACCATCACGCCGTCGGCGGCGCCGAGTTCGCCGAAGACCGACCGCATCCGCGCGGCGGTGCGCAGCCCGGCCGGTGGGCCGCTCATCACGCCGTGCGAGGCGGCCACCACCACGGTCCGGCCGGTCGCGGGCGACAGCAGCCGGCCCAGCCGGATCTTCTTACCGGTTCGGGAGTCCATCGATGCCTTTCTCCAGTGTCACGGGCGGCCGTCCGGCCGCGCGGGGCCGATCAGCGCGGTCAGCCCGCCGGGCAGGTGAAGCTGTAGAGGTACTTCTTCACCTCCGGCGTCTGAAGGTTGTCCTTGGTGGCGACCAGGGCGCCGGTCTCGGTCTTCTTCCGCACCGGGGCACCGCTGAGCGCGTTGACCGCCTGGGTGGCGGCGGCGACGCCCTCGTCGTAGGGCTTGAGCACGACCTGCGCGGCGACCTGGCCGTCCTGGATCTGCTTGATCCCCGGCGGGTTCGCGTCGAACCCGACGACGGTGACCGCGCTGCTCTTGTTCGCCGACTTCAGCGCCGAGACGGTCCCCTCGGTGTTGAACGCGGCGGTGGAGAACACCCCGGCCAGGTCGGGGTGTTTCGCCAGGGTCCCGGACACGATGGAGGCGGCGGTCTGCACGCTGTTGTTGGAGTACTGCTGGCCCAGGTACGTCAGCTTCGGCGCCGCCGCGAGCCCCTAGGCGAAGCCCTTCGCGCGGTCGTCGGTCGTGGTGACGCCGGCCGAGAGGTTGACGGTGAGCACCGAGCCCGGCCGGCCGCCGAGCAGCTTCGCCAGCGTCCGCGCGGCGACGGTCCCCGCCTCGACGTTGTCGGAGGTGACCTCGGCCTCGGCCAACGAGGGGTCCTGGAGGGTCGTGTCGACCAGCACGACCTTGATGCCCTGGCCGGTGGCCCGCTTGAGCGGGGCGTACAGGGCCTTGCTGTCGGTGGGGGCGATGATGATGACGTCGGGTTTCGTGGCGACGACCGCCTGGACGACGGGGACCTGGTCGGCGGGCGTGAACGACTTGGGCGCCTGGACCTTGACGCTCGACCCGGTCTTCTTGGCCGCGGCCCGGATGCCGCAGGCCACCGACCCATAGTAGGCGTCGTTGGCGACACCGGGAACGAACGCGATCTTGAACGGGGCCTTGGCTGCGGAGGCGCCGCCGGAGCCGCAGGCGGCCAGTCCGGCGGTGGCGGTCGCCAGAACGAGCGCCGCGGCCACTCTGCTGCGTACGCGCATGGGGGTTCCTTTCTTCGGACCGGTGAGGTGGTGCGGTCAGCCCGCGGCGCGGTGGCGTCGTCGTAGCTGGTCGAGGTAGACGGCGACGACGAGTACGACGCCGACGGCGAAGTCGCGCCAGAAGGAGTTGAGGCCGACGATCACCAGGCCGTTGGACAGGACGGCGGGGATGAGCGCGCCGATGATGCTGCCGAAGACCGTGCCGACGCCGCCGAACAGGCTGGTGCCTCCGATGACGACCGCGGCGATGACGTTGAGGTTGTCGGTCGCGTGCCCCGACAGGGTGGTCGAGCCGAACTCGGCGTAGCTGAGGATCCCGGCGAGGCCGGCGAGGGTGCCCGCCAACGCGTACACGCTCAGCAGGTGCCGGTCGACGTTGACGCCGGCGCGGCGCGCCGCCTCGGCGTTGGAGCCGATCGCGTACGTCCGCCGGCCGTACCGGGTGACCGCGAGCGCCACGCCGCCGAGCAGCGCGATGACCAGCGCGACGAGGACGAGGTACGGCACGCCGGCGAGACGGCCGACGCCGAGAGTGTCGACGAGCTCGTTCGGGATGTCCTTGAGGTCGTTGCCGCCGCTGAGGACCTGCGCGAGCCCCTGGGCCGCGCCGAACGAGCCCAGGGTGGCGATCAGCGGAGGCACCCGGAGCCTGGTGACCACCAGCCCGTTGACGATGCCCCACGCGGTGCCCGCGGCGAGCGCGACGAGTACGCCGACCAGGCTGACGCCGACGCCCTGCCCGCCCATCGCCCGCATCACCATTCCGGCGACCACCCCGGAGAAGACCAGCACCGAGCCGACGGACAGGTCGACGCCGCCGGTGATCAGGACGAAGGTCGCGCCGACGCCCATCACGATCAGCAGGGACGCGCTGATGAGGATGTTGCTGAGGTTCTCCAGGGTCAGGAACGAACCCCCGTCGGCGACCGAGAACACCACCACGATGACCAGCAGGATCGCGGTGATGTCGGTCGCCGAGCCGAGCAGGAGCCGGCGACGCCGGGGACGCCTCTCGCCGCCCGCGGTGCCGGTCTCGGCGGGGGCCGACGTACCGGCGGTCATGAGTCCTCCTTCGTCGGAGGGAGTGACCACCGAGGCGTGTCCTCGATTCCCTCGCTTCGCTCGGTCATCAGTCCTCCTCCTTCGCCGGGGAGGCGGTCGCGGGTGCCGCGCCGGATGGCTCGCTCATGCGGCCCTACCTTTCTGACTGAGGCCCGAGAGTCCTGACGAGGCGGGAGGATCGGGTGGTGCAGGTGAGGCAGGGATGGATTTCATGCTGGCTGCCCGTGATGGTTCAGGAGGCTGGTCCCCCTGCCCCACCGCTTCTTCCTGACCGCTGATTAGGCACTGCGATCGATCGCTGTGTAGGGCGATGACGGCGGGGAGAGGCTGCGTGCAGGGGACACCGTCGAAGGGAGATCCCGTATGTCCCTGGCTGTAGGCATCGATGTGGCCAAGCTGATTCACTGGGCCGAGATCAAGGTCACCGAGACCGGGAAGGTCTTGGCCAGCCGCCGTGTCGACAACACCCCCGAGGCCATCGGTGACCTCATCGAACAGATCCGCCAGGCCGAGGTCGAGCACGGCCCGGCGACCGTCGGCATCGACATCTTGGGCGGGATCGCCGCGCTGCTGGAGGCGATGCTGCTGGCGGCCGGGCTGAGGGTCGTGCACGTGCCGGGCCTGGCGGTCAACCGCGCCCGGCGTGGCACCACCGGCGGGGAGCGCAAGAGCGACCCCAAGGACGCCAAGGTGATCGCCGACCAGATCCGGATGCGCGATGACCTGCGGCAGGTCACCGCGATGCGGGAGGAGGATGTGGAACTGCGGCTGCTGACCGGCCGCCGCAGCGAACTGGTCACCGACGCTACCCGCAGTGCCGCCCGGCTCCGGGACCTGCTGACCTCCATCCACCCCGGCCTGGAACGCTTGGTGGACGTGACCAGCAAGACCGGGCTGCACCTGCTGACCCGCTATGTCACCCCGGCCCAGATCCGCGCCGCGGGCAGTGACGGCCTGCTCGCCCACCTGCGCACACTCCAGCATGTCAAGGACGCCGGCCTGGTCACACTCGCCCAGGCCGCCACCGCATCGGCCTGGGCCCAGCAGATCAGCGTCCCCGCCGAGGACGTCGCCGCCGCACTGGTCCGGGAACTGGCCGGTGAGGCCCTGGCAGCCAAGGACCGCATCAAGGACCTCGACAAGCGCATCGAGGCGGTGCTGGCACGCCACCCTGACGCAGCCCTCATCCGCAGCCTGCCCGGCATGGGGGCCATCTTGACCGCCGAGTTCCTCGCCGTCACCGGCGGCATCGGCCGCTTCACCACCGCCGACCGGCTCGCCTCCGCCGCAGGCCTGGCCCCCGTCCTCAAACAGTCCGGCAAGGTCCGCTACCAGCAGCGACCCACCGCCGGAGACAAGACCCTCAAGCGGGTCTTCTACCAGTCCGCGTTCATCTCCATCGGCTGCGCGCCCGCCAGCAAAGCCTTCTACCAGCGAAAACGCGCTGAAGGGAAAACCCACCACGAAGCCGTCATCGCCCTGGCCCGCCGCCGCGTCAACGTCCTGCACGCAATCCTGCGCAACCGAACTCCCTACGACACCGACTACGTGCGAGCTGCTTGACAGATGCATTAGGCAGCCTCCTCCTGGGTGAACGCGCCCGTCATCGCGCCGACGACCTGCTCTTCGCCGGTCTCGGCGGTGACGAACCGGGCGACGCGGCGGCCGAGCCGGAGCACCTCGATCCGGTCGGAGACCGCCATGACGTCGGGCAGGCTGTGGCTGATGAGGACCACGGACCGGCCCGAGTCGCGGACGGCGCGGATCAGGTCGAGCACCGCGCGGGTCTGGGGCACGCCGAGGGCGGCCGTCGGCTCGTCCATCACGACGAGGCGGTCGGCCCAGGTCACCGCGCGGGCGACCGCGACACTCTGCTGCTGGCCTCCGGACAGCATCGCGACCGGCGCCGACGGATCCTTGATCGACACCCGCAGGTCCTTGAGGACCTGGTCGGCGTGCGCCGCCATGGCCTTCTTCGCCAGGACGCCGAGCGCCCCGAGCAGCCCGGGGGCGGACAGCTCGCGGCCGAGGTAGAGGTTGGCGGCCGTGTCGAGATCCGGCGCCAGCGCGAGGTCCTGGTAGACGGTCTGGACGCCGAGCGCCTGGATCTCGCGGGGCGAGAGGCCGTCGATCCGCCTGCAGTCGAAGATCACCTGGCCGGCGTCCGGGGCGTGGACGCCGCAGATGGTCTTGATGAGCGTGCTCTTGCCCGCCCCGTTGTCACCCATGAGGGCGACCACCTCGCCCGGACGTACGGAGAAGGCGGCGCCCCGTAGGGCCTCGACCCCGCCGAACCGTTTGACGATGCCCCGTGCCTCGAGCAGGAGAGCGCTCATCGGCCTGACTCCTCGCTGGCTGTGTTCGATCAAAAACCATGTTCGATCAGAAAACTGATTATCGGACTGTAGAAACCTGCCTTGTCGGTGTCAAGTGCTGGTCTTACAGCGACTTCGCGCTCTTCAGCGAGAGTGTTTGACAACTCAGAAAGTTGAGTATTAGCTGCGTTGCGTGCCTCGTCCGCAAGGCACATCGACATCGAAGGCCCGCCTCATCGAACCGGGAGCCGCCATGCCTGACTCCGCCTTGGTCGAGCACCTCCGCCGTGCCGTCGGCACCGAGGCGGTGCGGACCGACGCGACCGAACTCGACGCGCGCAGTCACGACACGTGGCCGGTCGCGACGGTGTGGGCCAAGCTCGGCCGGCACCCCCACCGGCCCGACGTCGTCGTACGCGCCGACAGCGTGGAGACGGTCGTGGCGACGGTGCGGACCGCGAGCGAGCACCGGACGCCCGTCACGCCCTGGGGCCTCGGGTCGTCGGTGACGGGACAGCCGCTCCCGGTACGCGGCGGCATCGTGCTCGACCTGTCCGGGCTCGTCGGCGAGCCGTCGCTCAGCGAGATCGACCACACGGTCACCGCGCCCGCCGGGGTACGCGGCTCCGACCTGGAGTCCTGGCTGGACCGGCGCGGCTACACGCTGAACCACTCGCCGCAGTCGCTGGCCCGCTCCACCGTGGGCGGCTGGCTGGCCACCCGTGCCACCGGCCAGTTCTCCAGCCGCTACGGCGGCATCGAGGACCTCGTCGTCGGCTACCAGGTGGTGCTGGCCGACGGCACGGTCGCCCAGGTCGAACAGCGGCCCCGGGCCGCGATGGGGCCGGACCTGCGCGCCGTGTTCCTCGGCTCGGAGGGCACGCTCGGCATCATCACCGCGGTGACGCTCAAGATCTTCTCCCGCTCACCGCACCGGTCGCTGGAGGCGTTCACGCTTCCCTCGGTCACGGCCGGCCTCACGGTGATGCGGACCATCGGCCAGACCGGCCTCCGCCCCGCGCTCGTACGGTTCTACGACGCCGCCGAGGCGCGTCACGCGGTGCCGGAGGGCCCGCACGGTTCTCCGGTGCTGTTCCTCGGCCACGAGGGGATCGGCGACGTCGCCCGCGCCGAGCACGCGGCGTCGGCCGAGGTCGTGCTGTCCGCCGGCGGCGTGAGCCTCGGCGCGGAACCCGTCGACGCCTGGATGGCACGCCGGTACGACTTCTCGTCCATCGAGAGCCGGCTCGCCGAGCCCGGCGGGTACGCCGAGACGATCGAGGTCGCGAACCTCTGGTCCCGCCTGGAGCCGATGTACCACGACCTCCGGCGTGAGCTGACCCCGCTCGCGGAGGAGACCCTCGGCCACTTCTCCCACATCTATGACCAGGGCTCGTCGCTCTACCTGATCCTCCTCGGCCGTGCCGGGGACGACCGGACCGCGCTCTCCCGGCTGGAGGAGATCTGGGCCCGCGCGATGAAGGTCGTCGTGGCGCACCACGGCGAGGTCTCCCACCATCACGGCGGAGGCCTCGCCCGGCAGCCCTGGGTCGCGCAGTCACTGGGCGGCGGACATGAGATCCTGCGACGTATCAAGGACGCGCTCGACCCCGGCCATCTCCTGAACCCCGGCAAGCTCGGCCTTGACCCGGAATAGGAAACGACGCCAGCCACGATGAGGTCCATGACCACCCGCAAGACCGCGAACTCCTTCACCAAGCCCGATGTCGTCGTCGCCGTCGCGCGGATGCTCCTGACCCGCGAGGTCGGCCAGCGCATCCCGACGCTCGCCGAGCTCCAGGCGCGCGCCGGAGCCGGCACCGGCACCGTCGTGAAGGCCCTGCGGACCATGGAGGACGACGGCGCCGTCCGGCTGGAGCCGCGCGGCCGCCACGGCACCGTCGTCGTCGGCCGGGACGTCGGCCGGCTGTGGAACGCCGCCGACCTCGGCAACTTCCGGCTGGTGATGCCGCCCCCGGGCCCCGTCGAGCAGCAGGGCACGATCGAGGTCGTCCAGGACACGCTTCGCCGCCTCGGCGTGGCGCTGGTCGTCGACTTCCTGCGCGGCGCGCAGAACCGGCTGACCGAGGTCCACCAGGAGCGGGCGCACGCGACGCTCACCTCGGCCGGAGCGCTGGAGCACCACCGCGAGACGCTGCCCGGGCTGCTCGGCGCCGACCTCGGGCCGAACACCTTCTACTCCCCCGGCTCCCTGGTCGTCGTCGAACACCGCGACCGGCCGCCGCGCGACCCGCTCGTGGTGGGCATCGACCGCTCCTCCTACGACCACGAGCGCCTCAGCCGCGAGGCCTTCGCCGGCCGCCGTGTACGGTTCGCCGACTGCTCGTTCGTCCGCGCCCCGGCCGCGGTCCTCGCCGGCGACATCGACACGGCGATCTGGCACGCCATGCCCACCGTGATCCCGCCCGAGCTGGCGGGTCTGACACTGCGCCCGCTCGACCTCGGCACTGGCCACGAGGACTCCGAGAGCATCTGCCGCGCCGTGCTCGTCACCCGCGCGAACGACGCGTGCACGAACGCGCTGCTCCGTGCGGTCCGCCCGGCAGCGATCACCCGGCGCCAGAACGAACTGCTCCGGACCGCCGACGACGAACCCGGCCGCCTCTGGCCCCGCTGACCGTCTCGCGAGCCGATCCCGATCCCGACGCCGGCCGCTGCCATGCCAGGATTCGAGGCAGAATTGTTGACAATTTTGGAGCCAGATTGCCATCATGAGTCGGGGCGCTCGCCCTGTCCCGGACCTACGGCGAGAAGGGTTGCGGCCGGTCATGAGCGGCGGGAGCACGACGGACGGCATCCGCTGCATGGTGATGCGCGGCGGGACGTCCAAAGGCGCCTACTTCCTCGCCGAGGACCTGCCCGCGGACCCGGCCGAACGTGACGAGCTGCTCCTGCGGGTGATGGGCACGCCCGATCCCCGGCAGATCGACGGCATCGGCGGCGCGCACCCGCTCACCAGCAAGGTCGCGGTCGTCTCCCCGGCCGGTGCTCCCGGCATCGACGTCGACTACCTCTTCCTGCAGCTCGGAGTCGACGAGCCGACGGTGTCCGACCGGCAGAACTGCGGCAACATCCTGGCCGGGATCGGGCCGTTCGCGGTCGAGCGCGGTCTGGTCGCGGCCGGGCCGGAGCGTACGAGTGTGCGGATCCGGATGGTCAACTCCGGCGGCATCGTCACCGCGGGGTTCCCCACCCCGGGCGGCGTCCCCCGGTACGACGGGGACACCGCGATCTCCGGCGTGCCCGGCACCGCGGCGCCGATCGTCTTGAACTTCGAGAACACCGAGGGCTCGGCCTGTGGCGCGCTGCTGCCGACCGGGAACGTCCGCGACACCGTCGACGGCATCGAGGTCACCTGCGTCGACAACGGTATGCCCGTCGTCGTCGCCACGGCATCCGACCTGGGCATCACCGGTCATGAGACCGTCGCCGACCTGGCGGGCGACGAGGCACTGCGCGAGCGGATCCAGTCGCTGCGGCTGCGGGCCGGGAGGCTGATGGGGCTGGGCGACGTGTCCGCCGGCTCCGTCCCCAAGACGACGCTGGTGGCGCCGCCCCGCGAGGGCGGGATGATCTGCACCCGCACCTTCATCCCGCTGCGCGTCCACACCTCGATCGGTGTGCTCGGCGCCGTCACGGTGGCGACCGCGCTGCTGATGGACGGCGCGGTCGGCCACGACCTCGCCCGGCCTCCGGCACCGGGCGCGCCGATGAGCATCGAGCATCCCACCGGCCGGCTGGACGTCGAGGTCGAACTCGACGGAACGTCGGTACGGCGGTCCAGCGTCGTCCGTACGGCCCGCAGGCTCCTGGACGGAACCGTCTTTCCCCGGAGGTCCCGGTGACCATCACCCACGAGATCGCCCACCTCGGCAACGTCGAACTGCTGACGCCCGAACCGGACAGGAGCCGGTGGTTCTTCACCCGCGTCATGGGCCTGACCGAGGTCGGCGCCGAGGGCGACTCGGTCTACCTGCGCACCTGGGACGACTACGAGCACCACACGCTCAAGCTCACCGCGCACGGCACCTCCGGGATCCGCCGTACCGCGCTGCGGACGTGGTCGCAGGAGGCGCTCGAGCGGCGCGTCAAGGCGATCGAGGACGCGGGGCTGGGCGTCGGCTGGCGCGACGGCGACCCCGGCATCGGCCCCACCTACGTCTTCCGCGACCCCGACGGTCACGAGCTGGAGCTGTACTGGGAGAGCGAGTGGTACCGGCCGCCGCCCGAGCTGAAGCCGTCGCTGAAGAACCAGGCGCAGGCCTACCCCGCGATGGGCGTGTGCGTCCGCCGCCTCGACCACGTCAACTTCCTGGCCGCCGAGGTCGAGCCGAGCACCGAGTTCCTGCAGGACGCACTCGGCGGCCGCACCACCGAGCAGATCCGGCTCGACAGCGGCGTCATCGCCGGACGCTGGCTGCACTTCACCAACAAGTCCTACGACATCGTCTACACGCGCGACCGGACCGGCACGAACGGCCGCCTGCACCACATCGCCTTCGCGACCGACACCCGTGAGGACATCCTCCGCGCCGCCGACATCTTCCTCGACAACGACGTGTTCCTCGAGACCGGCCCGCACAAGCACGCCATCCAGCAGACCTTCTTCCTCTACGTCTACGAGCCCGGCGGCAACCGCATCGAGCTCTGCAACCCGGGCGCACGCCTGGTGCTGGCGCCCGACTGGAAGCCGATCACCTGGACCGAGGCCGAACGCGCCAAGGGCCAGGCCTGGGGTCTGAAGACCATCGAGTCGTTCCACACCCACGGCACCCCGCCCGTTCCCGCCGGGTAGCCGCCGCGCGGCGGCTCCGGTCAGGCCGGTACGGCGCGAAGCGCCTTGATGACGCTGGTCAGATGGGCGCGGGCCGCCCGCTCGGCCGCGTCCGGCGCACGGCCGCAGATCGCGTCGATGATGGCGAGGTGCTCGGCGAGCGAGACGTTCGGGCGGCCGGGCACCAGGGCCAGCCGGAACTGGTGCCGGACGTTCTGCGCGCGTAGCCGCCGCAGCACCTCGGCGGCGGTGTGCTGACCGCTGATCTCGATGATCCGCCCGTGGAGGGCCTTGTTGAGTTCGGAGTACCGCACCACGTGACCGTCCGCGACGGCGGTGCGCATGGCCTCCTCGATGCCGCGGAGTTCGGCGATCTGCTCGTCGGAGACGTGCTCGGCGGCCTTGGCGGCGCACAGGCCCTCCACGACCATGCGCACCTCGGAGATCTCGATCGCCTCGTCCAGGGTGACGGCGCGGACCCGGGCGCCGCGGTGCTGGATCCGTTCGACCAGGCCCTCGTTGGTCAGCTCGAACAGCGCCGCGCGTACGCCGCCCCGGCTGACGCCGAACTGCTCGGACAGGTCCGCCTCGACCAGGCGCTGGTTGGGCGCGAAGTCACCTTGGACGATCGCCTTCCGGATCGCGGCGGTGATGTCGATGTGCTCGGCGTCCGTGGTCTGCTCGTGCGTTGGCATGCTTCCTCGCTCGCGGACGCGTCGGCGATCCGCCCGTGTCCAGACCTTCAGCCCGCCGGCCGGTGGCCTTCCTTCGCCTGCTGGATGAGTCTGTAGACGTGGGCCCGCAGTTCGGCGAAGTGGGGGGCGGAACGCGTGGTGAGCTGGTCACGCTCGTCGGGCAGGTCGATCGTGACATCCTCCAGCACGACCGTCGGGGAGTTCGACAAGACGATGACGCGCTGTCCCAGGTAGACCGACTCGTCGATGTCGTGGGTGACGAACAGGACGGTGACTCCGAGGCGTTTCCAGAGGGCGCGCACGAGGTCTTCGAGATCGGCGCGGGTCTGGGCGTCCACGGCGGCGAAGGGCTCGTCCATCAGCAGGATGTGGGGTTCGTAGGCGACCGCGCGGGCGATCGCCACGCGCTGCTGCATGCCTCCCGACAGCTGCCAGGGGTGGGCATCGTGCACCTCGGCCAGGCCGACGGCCTCCAGCGCCTCCCGTACGAGCCGCTGCCGTTCGGCCCTGGGGACCTTCTTCTCCTTCAGCGGACGCTCGACGTTCTCGCGTACGGTCATCCAGGGAAAGAGGCTCCGGCCGTACTCCTGGAAGACCACGGCCATTCCCACGGGCGGGCCGGTCACCTTCTGCCCTTCGAGCACCACCTCTCCGGAGGTGCAGTCCAGGAGGCCGGCGACGCATCGCAGCAGCGTGGTCTTGCCCGCGCCGGACGGCCCGACGATGCAGACCAGCTCGCCCGCGTCCACGGTAAAGCTCAGGTCGCTGACCGCTTCGACGCCGCGCCCCCTGCCCTGGTAGACCTTCCGCAGCGCGCGGACGTCCAGCAGCGCGGCGGTGTCCTCCGCGGTCCCGGTCGGTGTGGTGGTCATCTCATCCCTCTCGCTGTGCGCGGCGCAGGCCGGTGTACCAGCTCAGCACCCGGGCCTCGACCACCTGGAAGACGGCCGACAGGGCGATGCCGATCAGCCCGAGCAGGATGATCCCGCTCCACATCTGCGGGATCGAGAAGCTGCGCTGGAACTGGATGATGGTGAAGCCCACCCCGTTGCTCGCGGCGAACATCTCACTGATCACCATCAGGATGATCCCGATGGACAGCGCCTGCCGCGCGCCGGCGGCGATCTGGGGGCTCGCTCCCCGCAGGACCAGGTGGATGAGCCGCGAACGCCGGCGCATCCGGTAGCAGCGGGCGGTGTCGCTCAGTACCTCGTCGAGCGCGCGCACGCCCTCGACGGTGTTCAGCAGGATCGGCCATACGCATCCTGAGACGATCACCAGGATCTTCATCTCGTTCCCGATGCCGGCGAACAGCATCAGAACCGGCACCAGTACGGGCGAGGGGATCGCCCGGAAGAACTCCAGGACCGGCTCCAGCAGGGCACGGAGCACGCGCACCGAGCCGATCGCGACGCCGAGGCCCACTCCCAGCACCAGGGCCAGGGCGTAGCCGGCGATCAGCCGGAGCAGGCTGGGCAGCACGTCGGTGGTGAGCCGGCCGTGGAACCAGGTGTCGTCGAACGTGCCCAGGATCTGGCGCAGCGGCGGCCAGAAGAAGTCGGTGCTGTGCGCCGTCGCCAGCCACCATGCCCAGAAGAGGATGACCGGAACGGCGAGCAGGAGGACGGCCCTACGCACCACGCTCAGGACGCTCACGACACCACCTCCCGGCGGACCGACGGATGCCACCGCAGGACCCGGCGCTCGATGGCGCGCACGCCCACGTTGACGACGACGCCGACCAGCCCGACCACGACCACCAGCGCGTACATCGTGGGGACCGCGTCCGAACCCTGTGCCACGGCGATCTGCCGGCCGAGCCCCGGCGACCCGATGACCAGCTCGCCGGTGATCTCCAGGATCAGCGCGACCGCCGCCCCGAGCCGGAGCCCGGTCATCACGTACGGCAGGGCGGTCGGCCAGATGACCGTGCGCACCTGCGTCAGCGGGCGGAAGCGGTAGGAGCGCGCGGTCTCGCGGGCCACCGGGTCCACGTCCCGCACGCCGTACAGGACCTGCACGAGCACCTGCCAGAACGCGGCGTAGACGACCAGCAGGAGCGTCGAGCGCATCGTGGTGCCGTAGAGCAGCACGGCCAGCGGGATCAGCGCCACCGACGGGATCGGGCGCAGGAACTCGATCGTCGAGGTCATCGCCGCCCGTACCACCGGAAGGCCGCCGATCACGATGCCCAGCACCACGCCCGCGACCGTCGCGATCGCCAGTCCGATCGCCCAGCCGCGCAGCGTCTCCAGCAGGGCGCGCCAGAACGCTCCGGTCCCGGTCTCGTCGGCCAGCGCGGAGACCATGGCGCTGAACGGCGGCAGGAACCGCTCGCGCACCAGCCCCGTCCGGGGTACCAGCTCCACGACCGCCATCAGCACCGCGAGACCGGCCAGGCCGAGTCCCCAGGCGGGCACGGAGCGGTGGCGGCGTCCGCCCCGGCCGTCGCCCGTCGCGTCCGCCGTCACCGCCGCCGTCACGGCAGCAGGTCCTTGACGTCCGGGGTCTTGGTGATCAGCCCGTCCTGCGCGGCGAGGTTCTCCAGGGTCTGCAGCCCGGCACTGTTGACCTGCGACGGGTACTTCGGCAGCGTGAGCGCGCTCGTCACCGACGGGTCGATCTTGGTATAGCTGCCCAGGATCTTGCGCACCGCGTCCGGGTTCGCGTCCGCGTACCGCAGGGACTTCTGCATCGCCGCGGTGAACCGCTTGACCAGGTCGGGCTTTGCGGCGGCCGTCTTCTGCGAGGTGAAGTACGCGGCGATGGTCAGGTTCGGGGCGGTGTCGACGTAGTTGGACGCGACCAGCCGCCCGCCGCCCTTGAGCGCGGTGGTGAGGAAGGGCTCGACGACCTGGATCGCGTCGACGTTCCCCTTGTCCAGGGCGGCCTGCATGTCCGGGAACGCCAGTTCGGTGAACCTCACGTTCTTCGCGTCACCGCCGGCGGCCCGGATCGACGCCCGGACGGTGGTGTCGTTGATGTTGTTCAGGGTGTTGACCGCGACGCGCTTGCCGGCGAGGTCCTTGGCCGACCTGATCGGGCTGCCGGCCTTCACGACCACCCCGCCGAAGTCCTTGCCCTTGACGCCGGTCGAGGCGTTGCCCGACGCGACGACCTTGAGCGGCAGCCCCTTGGACCGGGCGATGATCAGCGACGTGTAGTTGCTGAACCCGAAGTCGACCTGCCCGCTGACCACGGCCGGCACGATCGCGGCCCCGCCCTGGGCCGTCTCGATCTGAAGTTTCAGCCCCTGCTCGGCGAAGAAGCCCTGCTGGTTCCCCAGGTAGACCGGTGCCACGTCGACGATGGGAATGACGCTGATCTTCACCGTGGCCGGGCCCTTGCCGGAGGATTCAGCCCCCTGCCCCGATCCACACGCGGCGAGGAGGAGTACGGAGGAGGCGGCGGCGGCCAGAGCCGCACGGATTCTTGTCACGGTGCTCTCCAGGACGAGGGTGAGCTGACATCGGCGGTCGACACGACCGCGGGTCGGCGCGTCGTCGGCCGCTCCACCGGCACGGAACGGCCTCAGCCGGACGGCCGGCGCGCGAGGAGCCGATCGACCGACGGCCGCACTCCCCGATGGCACCGTTGGCGTGACGATGATGCTAGAAATCTTCAACAGGATTGTCAACGATTCGTTTGCCAAAGTGGTACATCAGCTTGGTTGCGCTTCTTCGACCGGCAATGCCGCAGCTCACCGAGCCGTACCGCCGGAACCCGTCGCGCCGGGCGCGCTCCGCGGCTACTTTGAATTCGCAACATGTACGGTGAGGGAATGACCGACGCCCGCCCCGCCGCCGGGTCCGGCGATGTCGAACCGCTCGACCCCGCCCAGCTCGGGACCTACTTCGTGCTCCTGGAGGCCGTCAGCCTGCTCCAGCACCAGGTCGAACGGCAGCTCCGCACCGAGGGCGGCATCAGCTACGTGCAGTTCGAGGTGCTGGCCCGCCTCGCCCACACCCCCGGCCCGCTGACCATGACGCAGCTGGCCGACGGCGTCGTCTACAGCCGCAGCGGCCTGACCTACCAGGCCGGGCTGCTGGAGAAGGCCGGCCTGATCACCCGCGGCCCCGACCCGGACGACGACCGCGCCACCCTGGTCGCCATCACCCAGGACGGCCGCGACCTGTTCCACCGCGTCCTGCCCGGCCACGTCCAGGTCTCCCGCCGGCTGCTGTTCGACCCCCTGACCGCCGATGACGTGCGTCAGCTCGGCGACATCATGGCCCGCGTACGCGACCACATGCGTGCCCGGCCACCCCGCTCCGCCACCCCGCGCAAACGCCGCGACGCCACGTGAACCCACGGGCCGCAGCGTCGGAGTCCGACACGTTCGCGACAGGCCACCCTCCGGCCGGAACGCGCAGTCTCAGGTTGGCGGCCGGTGCCGGAGAGGGAAACCAGGCCGTGGCGGAGCTCCCGGTCTCGGGTTGGCGGCGACGGAGAGGGAAACGGGCCGTGGCCGCGCTCACCGGGCGTTCGAGCTCGGCCTTCGCCCCGGCCGCCGTGGGGTTCGCGGGGATCGCCGGAGCGCCGGACGACGAGCTCGGGCTGGGCGACGTGGTCGTCGCCGACCGTGTCCACGCCGCGGGAGGGCGACGACGGCTTCCGCGTAGCTGGGAGACGGCCCACCAACTGCTCCAACTCGCCCACGATGTGGCGCGGGCCCGGTGCTGGACCACGCCGCCGTCCGCCGGTTCCCGGACGCCGGGCGTTTCATTTCGCGTCCGTCGCCGCCGGTGAGGTGGGCCTGCGCGATTCGGCCTCACCGCTCGCCCGGCCCTCCGCGACGGCTGCAACGACGCGGCAGCGATCACGCCCGAGGACGCCGGGCTCGCCCAGGCGGCGCATTCCCATCCGCGAGATCGGCCACACCGTCCGCGAGGAACAGAACGCCGCCGACAGCCGGCGGTGGCAGCAGGCCGCGGCCTTCATGGTCGGGCCGCTCCCCCAGTACGCCGCCGCGCACCGAAGCCGCTGACCGCCCGGCTCTTCGAGGGCCCGGCCTCGCGGATGCCGGACCGTCTGGTGCGCCAGGCCGATGACCGACACCGCCGACCCCGGCGAGCGATGCGGGCATGGAGACCGGGCCCGACAGACGGCCGGACCCACCACCCCGGAAACACCACTGACCAGCACCACCCCAGCCAAGATGACCCCGACGGCCGATCCAGGCACGAAGGCCAGGCACGACAGACAGCCAGACCCACCACCCCGGAAACACCACTGACCAGCACCACCCCAGCCAAGGCGACCCCGACGGCCGATACAGGCACGAAGGCCAGGCCCGACAGACGGCCAGACCCACCACCCCGGGAACGCCGTAGAGGATCGGGCCGGTCAGTGGCCGGAGGCGGGCCCGCGATCGCCGCGCCGGTCCTCCCCTCTCTCAACCGCGAGCCCTCGCCTCTCGCGTGGCGTCCCGGGCCGAGGGTCAATCGTCGAGGTCGCGGATCAGCGCGAACGCGAACGCGGCGGCGTGGCGCGCCGCGGTGTCCTGGGATCCCTTCTTGTCCGTCACGCCCTTGCTGCCGTCGGCGTGGTCGCTGATGCCTCTGACGATGAGTACGGGCAGGGACTGGTTGAGATGCCCGGCGATCGCCACCCCGGCGCTCTCCATCTCGACGGCGGCGGCGTCGTTGTAGTGGTCTTTCAGCCGCCTGGCCAGCGGCGACGACCGGGAGTCGAGCAGCACCTCGCCGGCCGCGATGGGCTTGAAATGGCAACGGGGACCATCCAGAGGGTCCGCGCCTTCCGGGGTCCAGTCCCCCCGCCGGTTGACGAACTGCGCGCGTTGCAGGAGGGCGTGCGGCGCCTCATAGCTGCGCGGGCGCGCCCGGAACCCGAGGGAGTCCTCTCTTCCCCCGTGATAGCCGTACACCCGTGTGGGCACCACCACGTCGCCCAGCCGGATGTCGTCCTTCAGCGCGCCGGCGATGCCGACGAACAGCAGTAATCGCGGCTGGAACAGCGCGATCGAGCGTTCGGCGATGGCCGCCGCGCCCGTGTTCCCCTCTCCCATCGCCGCCAGCGCGACGCGGCCGGTGATCCCGGCCACGTCCCCGACCTCGAAGAGGGTGCCCGCCGGATGCGTGTGCGTGCGCACGTCACGCAGGTGCTTTCGCACCGCCTCGTACTCCAGGTCGATCGCGGTCAATATGACCACCGTCGGTACTTCCACTGAGTTGTTCATGGTCCTCACCTGGTTGATGGGTCATCGCAGGAAGACGGCCGCACCGGCGGACACGGTCCCCGGGTGCCGCACGCTGGCATAGACGCCGATCCGGTTCTTGCGGTCGCGGCGTACCTGTTCGAAGATCTCACGGTCGCGGGAGCCTGTCTCCGGGTCGACGTCCACGGCCTCGCACCGGGTGGTGGTCCGGTCGATTCGCAGTACGGCGCCGTCCGGGCCGTCTCCCAGCCGCAGGTCGCGCCTCAGCCATTCCTGCTCCACACCGGGACGAGGATCGTCCAGTTCGATGGTGAGGTTGGCCCGCAGCCGCCGGGGGTCGAACGCGGGTTCCGCGGCGAGCGCGGTGACGGTCGCCGCCGAGATCACGCTGATCGGCATGGAGTCGAAGGTGCCTCGCCACAGTTGGACCAGTGAGACCGGCTCGCCCAGGTCGGCGCTCGCCCGTTCGGAGATCTGCCGTCTGGTCCGTGCGTCGTCGGGAGCCATCTCCCAGCTCGTGCCATCGGGCAGTTTGATGTGCAGATGGCCGGGCTGGGGCATGGTGACCCGCCAGGCGACCAGCGCGGGGAACTCCCGGGGAAGACCCGACTGGTCGCCGTGCCGCAGGAGGGCGTACTGGCGGTCGCCGGCCAGCCCGTGCCAGCCGATCCGGGCCCGGTCGAGGTCCTCGCCCTGTGTGCCTTTGAGTGGATACCGCGAGACGCGCGTGACACGTCCGATCTCGCGCCATGGTGACGCAGACAATTGCCGAGCCCTTCAGTGTGTACTTCAGGGTCTTGGGAGCGCCGGCGAACGCGGCCTGCTTCAGGCCCAGGGCGCCGGCCAGGACGAGGACCAGCGGCGCGCGGGCGCGGTCCTGCTCCAGCAGGTGCCGGCCCGCCGGAGCCGGGTACGGCCTGAAACCCCGCGTGTAGGCGTCGTACTCGGCGTCGGCCGTACCCGGGAGATGGTCCGTCGCCGCCATCTCGGCGATGTACGCGGCGTGGGCCCCCGGTAACCGCCGGTCGGTCACGACGGTGTCGGCCGACCACACTCGCATCTCGTTGAACTGCGCCGGCGTCATCAGCGGGCCGCCCTCCGGTCCGCGGTGGAAGTCCTGGTACTGATCGTGCGCCTCGGCCGGCGTGACGGCCGCCCGGTGCGTCACGCGCGCGGCCTCGGCGCTGTCGGGCCGCCAAGGGCCGTCGTGGATCCCGCGGATCCACGCGTTGACCGTCGAGCGCAGGGCCGCCTGCGCGCGGACCGCCGAGATGAAGAACAGCTCGTGCCCTTCTCCGGTGAAGTTCAGCGGACGAGGGCCGTCGTTGCGCTCCCGGTACGGCTCGGCCGTCAGCGCCGGCACACGATCCTCGCCCGTGGCGATGACCAGCGACCTCTCCAGACCGGGAGGCCGGTGCAGGATCCAGCCGGGCGGACGGCCGGCGAACCGAGCGTGCCGTTCACCCGAGCTGGGGATGAGGCCCAGCTGCGGGAGGAGGTCGAACCGCCGGCCGTCGTCGAGAGGTTCGATGTCGCCGAGCGCCGGGGCGACCTGGAGAACGTGCATCGTCCACTACCCATCATGCGAGGGCCCACGACCGCATTTAATGTCATATGGACAATAACTTGCCCCACCTATTCCTGTCAACGTGACAACAAGTACACTGTGCGGCGTGACGGACAACGGGCGTACACATGCGAGGATCCGCATCACGGTCGACCTGGTGATCTTCACCGTTCGCCAGGAGAGCCTGCAGGTACTGCTGGTGAAGCGGGGCAACCCGCCCTACCGCGGCCGCCTCGCGCTCCCGGGCGGCTTCATGCGCGACCACGAGAACCTCGACGGCGCCGCCCGGAGAGAGCTACTGGAGGAGACCGGGCTCGGCGGCCCCGACGTGCCCCATCTCGAGCAGCTCGGAGCCTATTCCGACCCCGGCCGCGATCCCCGCGGGCGGGTGGTCACCGTGTCGTACCTGGCCCTGGCTCCGGACCTGCCGGCCCCCACGGCCGGCAGTGACGCCGCCGCCGCGGTCTGGGAGCCGGTCGAGCCGCTGCTGTCAGGCGGTGATCGCCTGGCCTTCGACCACGACGTCATCCTCCGCGACGCGCTCGAACACGCCCGCAGGATGCTGGAGAACACGACCCTGGCCACGGCCTTCTGTGAGCGCGACTTCACCATGGGCGATCTCAAACGGGTCTATGAGGCGGTGTGGGGCGTCCCCCTGGACCTCCGGAACTTCTACCGGAAGGTGAACCGGACCGAGGGATTCGTCGTCCCGACCGGGGAGAAGCGCTCGCTCGAGACCGGCCGCCCCGCGCTCCTCTACCGCAAGGGCCCCGCCACGCTGCTCTATCCGCCGATGACGCGCGCCTCCCACTCCGGCCACGAGAGTTCCGCACAGTCGCCGAAATGACACCTGCGGTCCGCACGAAGACCGCCAGAGGGTCGTATCCCCACTGCGACCTTGGTACGAACGGAACAGCCGCACGGTACAGGTGAATTCACGCTCTATCGGGGATGCCAGTCGCACACTGACGCAATACGCTACTCAGCGTATTACTCGAATGCCGGCGAATGCGCGATTGAACCGAGAATGAAATGACTGTTCGACCAGCGTAGGGCGACATCCCGCCCCTTCCACTGGAGGTCCGTTCGTGCCGAACCGCTTGATCGCTTTCCTCTCTGATACGGGAAGCTCAGACGAGGCGCATGCCTTATGCAAAGGACTGATGTACACGATCGCACCGGCGGCCCTGGTCGTCGACATCACTCATGACGTGACGCCGTTCGACGTCCGCGAGGGCGCACTCTTCCTCGGCGACGTGCCGGCGTCATTCCCTGAGACGTCGGTGATATGCGCGTACGTCTATCCGGAGACCGGGACCGACACCAAGACGATCGTCGTCCGCAACGAGAAGGGGCAGTACCTCGTCGCACCCAACAACGGTCTGCTGACCTTCGCCCTGCGGGATGTTCCCCCCGTCGAGTGCCACGAGGTGACCGATCCCTCCGTCATGCACCACCCCGTGACGCCCACCTGGTACGGCAAGGACGTCATCGCGTCCTGTGCCGGGCACCTTGCCGCCGGCACTCCGCTCTCCGCGGTGGGCCCGAAGCTGGACCTCGACAAGATCGTGCGGTTCCGGTACTCCGAGCCCAGGCTCCTGGAGAACGGCGCGCGCGGCGAGGTC
This sequence comes from Actinoallomurus acaciae, assembly GCF_042429965.1. Taxonomy (NCBI): domain Bacteria; kingdom Bacillati; phylum Actinomycetota; class Actinomycetes; order Streptosporangiales; family Thermomonosporaceae; genus Actinoallomurus; species Actinoallomurus acaciae. Next base: position 10,077 of record NZ_JBHLZP010000035.1, on the reverse strand, counting down.
GTCCGCATCGACAAGACGTTCGGCAACGTCTGGACGAACGTGCCCGAGACGCTGCTTCCCGACCGCCAGAGGCTCCCGGGCGGGCGGCTCCAGATCGCGTTGGACGGCAACGCCCTCGACATTCCCTTCTGCCGCACGTTCGGCGAGGTGGGCGTGGGCGAGCCGCTGGCGTACGTCAACAGCCGGGGCTCGCTGGCCCTGGGCGTCAACCAGGGGAGCTTCGTCGAGAAGTGGACGGTGGTCCCCGGAGCGAGTGTCGCGATCACGTTCGACTGACTCACCGCGGGCGCACCCCCCTGACCGTCAGGGGGGTGCACGCTTTCCGAGGTCAGTCGCCCCAGACCGCCGAGCCGGCGTCGGCCGTGGGCTGGAGCACCGCCTCGACGAGAGAGTCGGTACGGAGGTGAGTGCCGCGCTGGTACTCCTCGTCGCGCACCATCTCGGAGAACGCGAACCGGCTCGGGTAGGAGACGAGCAGGACGGCGTCCCAGTCCTGCCCCTGCTCCGCGACGAGGGGATCGGAGCCGAGGCCGTAATAGACGATGCTCGCGCCCACCTGCTCCGCGAAGCGCCTGAAGTGGCGTAGATAATCGGCGTACCCTTCGGCGCCGCCGTCCTTGAAGCGCAGCAGATTCAGCATCACCACAGGCCGTTCCGGCTCGTGCGCCAGAAAACGCTTGAGGTCCTTGCCTCTCGGATCGATCGCCATACGAACCAGCCCATCCATTCGTCGACTGCCTCCATCTTGCCCGCGATGGGCGCGGGTCGGCGCGGCCGGTTCTGGAATCGATCGATCACCGGATCGGCGGACGAGATCGGGCGGTGTCCTGGGCGCGTGGACGCCGGCGTGGCGGATCGGCGGCCCGTACCGGGCGATCGGCGGGCGTCCTGGTGAGATCCGCGCGTTCCTGGTGTGTTCCTGGAATCCGTCCGGCCGGGGTGCTCGGCGGTACAGACGGGAACGAGAACGCGAACTCCCGGATAACTCGCCGGCCCGGCGCCCGCCCGGCCTGGAGTCTGGATAGTCGCCACGAGATGGGCGCTCGGGGCGTGGGCGCGAGACGGACGGAGCGGGTGTTGGACTCCTACACCGGCCAGAAGGTGGAGTTCATCCGCGACCTGGCCGTCCGCCTCGGCGGGACCGAGGCGGACGTGCTGGCACAGCGCACCGGGCTGTTGGAGGAGACGGTCCGGGCGTTGCCGGCCGAGGACGGCGAGCTGATGTCCTGGGAGGTCGTCAGCGCGTGCCTGGCCGCGGCGGGCGTCGACGGTGTGGCGGCGAGCGAGGTCCGCACCCGGTGGGCCGCGGCCGAACACGCCCAGTGGGACGAATGGGGAGAGCGACTGGTCGGCGCGTTCGAACGGAACGGGCACGGCAAACCGACGAAGGCCGTCGAGACATTCCGAACGAAGGTCCCGTGGCGGCAGCTGACCGAGCGTTTTCCGGTGACGTTCCAGCCGTGGACCGAACCGACGTTCACCGCCGGCCGGAGGCTGCCCGATCCGTCGGCGGCGCAGGACATCCGGGACTTCTACGCGCTCCTGGCGGAGCTGAGGGCCTGGGCGGGCTCGCCCCGGCAGACCGAGATCGAGAAACGCTCGTGGGGCACGCTTCCCGACGCCACGATCAGCGCGATGCTCCAGAAGGACCGCTGGCGCACCACCAGCGACCGGGAACGCGTCCGCGTCGGTCACTTCGCGCGGGCCTGCGGGCTGCCCGCCGCGGAGGTCGCCCGCTGGGTCGAGGCGTACGAACGTGTCCGGCACATCCTCCCGGCCGACGACCTGGCCGGTGCTCGCGCCGAGGGGGCCGAGCTGCGGCGGCGACTCGCCACCGCCCAGGCGGAGGCGGCGGGGCTGCGGGAACGCCTGGAGGCGGCCGAGAGCGAGCCGCGCGCCGAACCGGCCGGGAATCCGCGACCACGGCAATGGTGGAAGCCGACCCGGCGGCGGTCGCTGTCGGTCGCCGTCGCCGCGCTGGTGTTCGCCGCCGGTGCCGGGGCGGGCAGGCTGACCGGCGGAGCCGCCTCGCCGAATCCCCTGTGCTTCACCGGGAGGCTGCGCCTGATCGGCTCCACCGCGTTCGAACGGACTGCCGACATCATCCGGCGGGGCTATGAGAGCCGGTGCCCGCACGCCGAGATCGAGGTGAGCGCCATCGGGTCGAACGAGGGGGTACGCGCGCTCACCCCCGGCAACGCCGCCTCGACCATCGCGATGCACGACGGCCATCTCGCACCCGACTCCGACGAGGTCAGGCTGCGAGGCTTCCGCGGCCTCCCGGTCGCCCTGGTGGCGTTCGCCGTCATCGCCAACAAGGACACGAACGTGACCGGCCTGTCCCTCCGCGACCTGCGCTCCATCTACACCCGGGACACCGGCCCCACCGACTGGAACCACTTCAGGGGCGGCAGCGACCTGCCGATCCGGCTGGTCAGCCGGACCGAGGGTTCGGGAACGCGGGGAATCTTCGAGGAGCACGTACTGAAGGGGCCCGAACCGGACCTGTCGTCCAGCGACTGCGAACGCAAGGACAACCTCCGCGCCGCGTTGCACGTCATCCGGTGCGAGCGCAGCAGCCAGGGCCAGGTCCTCGACGCCGTCAACACGGTCCCCGGCGCGATCGGTTACGCCGAGCTGCATGTCGCCTCGGACACCCGCCGCTATCCCAACGTGCGCATCCTCGCCCTGGACGGCAGGACGCCGACGGCGTCCCCGGCGATGGACCGCTACTCGTTCGTCGCCCCGGAGATCTTCTACACCGACGGGCCGGCCCCCAACGGCAGCGCCGCTTCGGCGTTCCTCACCTTCCTCGCCGGCGACACCGCCAGGAGGCTGCTCCAGCAGGCGGGCGCTCCCCCCTGCGTCACCCCGAACACCTTGCTCTCACCCCCCTGCCAGGCGAGCTGAAACCGGACCCGGGCCATCGAGCGGCGCGCGGACACCCGGGCTCGCGGCCCGGCCACGCATGGTTCTTTCGTCTCCTGTCGCCCGGCCTACGGGAGGTGAGCGCAGTTGATGTCGAGGTCCCAGAGAATGACGGACAGCGCGAACGGGCTGATCGCGTGCTGACCGTGGGTGGCGTCCTCCAGCAGTTCCCAGTGGCCGCCGGCGCCGTCGCCGCCGCCGATCACCGCGATCCGCTGCCGTACGACGGCCTCGTAGCCGCGGTGCCCGACACCGCTGAAGCAGCACTCGTCGAAGCGGTTGAGGATCTGCATCTGCCGGCGGTGCGGCCCGACCGAGCCGAGCGCGTAGAGGTCGGGGAAGTCGGCGACGCCGTAGAAGCCGGGCTGCGTGTCCTGACGCTGCTCCCAGTCGCCGCGGGTCGAGATCGGCCCCGGCGATCCGGGGCGGACGAAGAACGGCAGTGTGCCGGCCGTCGGGTACGAACGGGTGATCCGAGGGTCCAGCGCCGGATAGACCGTGGTCGTCCATCCCCCGCCGGACAGCCCGACCATCTGCACCGACGACGGCCGGTACGCCGCCTGTACGTGGTTCATCGCCACCGCCGGCGGCTCCAGGAAGAACGCCAGCGGCGAGAACTTCGCCGACTCCCACCGGGCCAGGTCGTCGTGCGTCGGTTTCCTGGTCACCGACGGGTCGTTCGGGTCCCGCAACGTCGTCGGGTTCCAGTGGTGGAACGGCATCGCGAACAGCAGCACGACGTAGCCGTGGTCGAGTAGCCCCTGGGCGGTGCGCCGCATGACGTCCAGCGGTTCGCCGTGGCCGTTGTGGTAGAAGGCGACCCGGCTGTGCGTACGCTGCCGCGGCTCGAGCACGAACACCGTCGAGTACAGCCCGAACGGCATCCGGACGGTGAGCCGGTCGTAGCGCCGCACGCCCTCGAACGCCGGCAGCTCCGCCGGAGTGCCGATGCCGCGCTGGACCTGCGGCAGGCCGTCCGGCAGCACGCCGGTGGACCTCCAGACCTGGGCGACGAGCCGGGGCCGCATCGCCTGCGCGTCGGCCGCGGTGTGGATCGTCATCAGGCCCTCGACGTCGACGCCGACCACCACCTGCGGCAGCGTCCGGTACGCCGCGCCGTGCGCGGCCGCCACCTCGGCGTTGACCGGCGCCACCGGGCGTGGTGCCGGATGCGGCCGGACGCCTCCCAGGGTGCTCGCGCCCGCAGCGGCCGGGCGGGCCCGGCCGACGGAGGCCGACGCGGCGGCGGTGCCGAGCGTGCCCGGCATCGATCTGCGGTTCACGGAGGTCATGGGTTCACCTTTCTGGGAATGTCCGCGACGCGGACCGCGGGTCCCGGCCCGGCACGTACGACGGGCCGCGCCGCCTCGTCGTCCGTGAGCCGTCGCGAGCACACGAGGTTGAGAGCTCGTGCCGAGCGACCTCCCGGAACCGGCAACCGGCCGGCGGCCGCGCAGTCGTCCGGGCCGGTGATCTGCCGGCCGGTCCGCTCCACATGCGTGCCCATCGCGGAGTCGATGAACACCACCTGGCCTGCCGGGAACCCGCTCGGCTCGATCCGGCCCGGGTGGACGCCGTCGTCCGGCACGTCCGGCCCACGCGTCAGCCGGACGTTCACGAACCCGTCGCCGGGGCCGGTGTTGAAGCGCCTTCACCTCCGAGTCGGATCCGCCGCACCCGGCGCGGGCAGTACGCCTGCTCGATTCGCGGTGGAACCCCGGTGCGACCTCGATCCGCACCGGCCTGCCGGGGCTCGCGGTACTCCGCTCGTTCCCCGAGGTGGGGGGATTCCGGTGACCTCGGGGCACCCGCCGTCCCGGTCCGCCGGGGTGGTCAGTCGCGCCGGGCCGAGGTCAGGCCGCCTATGACCATGGCCCCGACCCCGCCCAGCACCAGTACCCCGCCGATGCGCAGCATCCAGGTCGACGCCGCCCTGGCGTCGGACGCCCGCTGGTCATAGCTCTGCGCGCCCGACCTCGTCGAGATGCAGACGTCGCTGCCGCTCATGTGCTCGCCATCGCACCTCGGATGCTTCGCGTCCCTCCCCGCCACGAAGCTCACGCCGATGATGAGCAGCCCGATGACCACATTGATCTGCTCCGCCGGGTTCCATCGGCGCGCGCTGATCAGCGCGTGCCCGACCCGCTCACGCGCATACGGCAGGTGCACGGTGTTGATGCCGTTGGCGATCCGGCCCGCACACCCCATGTACCGCCGTCCCACCCCGGCGATCGCGCTGCCGTGCTCTCGTCCGGCGCCCCGACCCTCACGCCGCCCTTCCTGCGGTTCGCCGCGCGGCCTCATCCAGGCCCGCAGCGGCGAACCTCCCGACCCGGCTCATCGTGGCCGTCTCATCCCCGGCCGCCCGGTTCGACAACCGCCGTGTGCGGTCCGGCTCCGTCTTCCACCTCGGCCTTGGCCACCGTCGCCGACGGCCGGGGTCTCCCGTCCGCGGTGTCCTCGGCCTCATAGCGCAGCAGGTCTCCCGGCTGGCAGTCGAGCGCCTCGCAGAGCGCGGCGAGTGTCGCGAAGCGCACCGCCTTGGCGCGGCCGTTCTTGAGTACCGCCAGGTTGGCGGGGGTGATCCCGACGCGGTCCGCGAGTTCGCCCACCGACAGCTTCCGCTTGGCCAGCATCACGTCGATGTCGACGGTGATCGGCATCAGATCACCTCGTCCAACTCGGCCTGCATCTGCGTCGCTTCGGCGTCGCGCGCGACGGCCTGGGCGAGCAGCATCCGCAGCACGAGCACGATGAGCGCGCCCCCCAGGATGGCCACGCCGATCCCGCCCATGATGACGGTGACGCCCGGGTCGTCCCGCTGGCCCGGCGCGTTGAGGGCCGTGACCGCGAACCACACGAGGGCGGCCGCCACTGTCGCGCCGATGATGACGTCCACGTACCTGAAGGCGGCGTGGGAGAACACGGTTCCGCGTCGCACCATCGTCACCAGCCGCCATACGCAGACCCCGATGACCTGGACCGTCCCGATGCCCAGGATCGTGATCACGCGCAGCGGGGTCAGTGGGAGCGACCCGTCCTCCGGGTCGCTCCCACTCACCAGCACCCACACCATCAATGCCTGTACGAACACGGTGCCGGTGAGCACCACCACGAGCACGGCGCGCAGCGCGCGCACTGTCAGCTTTCCCATGGCCCGCCTTCCATCGAGTTGCGATAGGAATCTATCGAAATTCGATAGATGGGGCAAGCGGTCGGCCGAGAAGGCAGGACTTCGGCACAGGGCGGCAGGTCCGTGGCGTACGAACTCTTCCGGTGTCGGCCGCGTCTACACGGATATGCCGGATCGCGGGCCCACGGATCGGCGAATGCCACTGCCGTCCGGGCCCGGAATTCCCCCGAAGAAAGGACTCTGGTAACCGCATGAGGCGGAGAGAGTTCATACGCGCCGCGGGACTCACGATGACCGGGGCGCTCACAACGGTCGTCGGCGGTGCGTGCAGGCCCACCGGCACGAGTGCGACGTCACACCGTCCGCACCAGGCGTCTTCCACGCCGAAGAACGCGGACTGGTCGGCGCTCGAACAGTCTTTGCAGGGGCGGCTCATCAGGCCGAATGACACCGATTACGCCGCGGCGCGCAAGAACTTCAATCCACGCTTCGACACGATCAGGCCCTCGGGTATCGCCTACTGCGAGAATCCGCACGACGTCGCGGAGTGCGTGAGTTTCGTCCGGCGTCATGGCCTGCCGGTGGCGCCGAGGTGCGGAGGGCACAGCTACACCGGTGCGTCGCTCGTCGAGGGCCTGGTCATCGACGTGAGCCCGATGTCGTCGATTCGGGCCGACACGTCGTCGGGCACCGCGCGGATCGGTGCCGGGGCGCGGCTGGTCGACGTCTATGACCGGTTGACCGCCCAGGGCGTCGCGATACCGGCGGGATCCTGTCCGACCGTCGGCATCTCCGGGCTGACTCTCGGCGGTGGCGTCGGCGTGGTCGCCCGCAAATACGGGATCCTCTCCGACCGGCTCCGCGCGATCGAACTGGTGACGGCGGACGGGCGGCGGCTCGACTGTGACGAGAGGAACAACCCCGATCTGTTCTGGGCCTGCCGCGGAGGCGGCGGAGCCACCTTCGGCATAGCGACTGACTTCACCTTCTCCACACATTCCACCTCCGACATCGTCGTGTTCTTCATCGGCTGGCCGTGGTCCGCAGCCGCATCGGTGATCGACGCATGGCAGCGCTGGGCACCGTTCGCGCCGGACGAACTGTGGTCGAATCTGCACGTTCTGAACGGCCAGGGCCAGTCCAGCCCGACGGTCCAGGTCGGGGGCACCTACCTCGGCGCCCGGGAGGACGCCGAACGGCTGATCGACGCCTTGAGGTCCCGGATCGGCGCGGAGCCCTCCTCGCAGGTGATCGAGCCGACCGCGTACGGGCACGCGATGATGATCGAGGCCGGTTGCACGACGCTCACCGCCGATCAGTGCCACCTGCCGGGCGGCCTTCCCGGGCAGACCTCCGCAGGGCGGGAGACCCGCGAGTGCGAGTATGCGGCCTCGCACATCTTCACGCGCCCGATGACGTCGGCGGGCATCGACGCGATCCTGTCCGCGGTCCGTACACGCGGTGGCCTCGCAGGCGGCGGCCAGGGCGGGATCGCCTTCGACGCGCTGGGCGGTGCCGTGAACCGAGTGCGCGCGGACGCCACCGCGTTCGTGCACCGCGACGGCCTCTTCAACGGGCAGTTCACCACGACGTGGGACACGGCCGCGCCGAGCGCCGCGATCCGGGCTCAGCAGGCCTGGCTGCGCGCGCTCCACACCGCGATGAAGCCGTACGCGAGTGGGCAGGCGTACCAGAACTATGCCGACGCCGGACTCGCGGAGTGGAAGCAGGCATACTTCGGCGGCAACTACCCGAGACTGCTCAAGGTAAAGGACCGCTACGATCCGGACCGCCTCTTCCGTTCTCCCCAGACGGTCGGCGCCTCCGGCTGAGTCAGACTTTTGGCCCGGTGGGACAGGGCGTTCGCGAATCCGGAATGGCAAAAAGCGGTCGTATCGCCGGGCGATCGTCCGGCAGGATCTCGGGTCATGCGTGCTGACGAGCTGCTGGCCGGGATCGAGTCACTGACCTATCGGGCGCGGTACGCGCGTCTCGCCGCGCTCCATACGGAGTTGGACCCCGCCGAACGTGCTCGCCTGCTCGGCGAGCTGGGCGAACGTGGCCCTTATGAGCGTTCGGTGGGCCTGTCCATCGCGGCGGCCGCGCGGGATGAGGCTTCGCTGGACCACGTCGCCGCCGCGCTCGGGGATGCCGATGCCGACGTCGCCGCCACGGCGATCGGCCTGGCCGTACGGCTCGGTGCGGCCGACGCGGCGGCGTTGGCCGCGTTCGTCAGGGACACTCCGGCGGAGTCGCGCGCGCTGGTGTACCGGGCCGTCCGCCGTCACCGCCGTACCGATCTCGCGGAGGGCCTGATCGGGCCGGTCCGCGACCGGTGGGGCGACCGGGAGGCCGCGGCGCTGCTGCCCACCTGCGGCGCCGCGTCGGTGGAGCTCCTGCTGCCGGAGCTCGCCTACGCCGTTCCCAACTGGAGCACGCTGGGCCATGCGCATCCCCGGCCGATGCTCGATCACGCCGAACGGGAGCTGGCCGAACTCCCCAGGCGGCTGCGCGTGACGTGGTGGGCGTCGCGTGGCCCGGGCCTGGCCGAGGCCGTACGTCACGTTCCGCTGCGGGTGATCGGCCTGCTGGAGAGGTATGGGGAGGCGCCGGGGCTGAGCGGCGCGCTCGTGCCCCGGCTGGGGATGCTGATCGCCGCCGCTCCCGAGCGGATGGGCGACCTGTTGCTGCGTCCGGTCATCCGCCCGTCGCTGCGCCGACTCCTCAGGGCCAGGAGCGTACGCGAACGGCTGGTCCGGCTGCTGCCGGAACCTCGGCTCGCCGAGCTGCTGAAGGCCGTGCGGGAGGACGACGCCGCGCTGGTCCTGATGCTCAAGACGTTCCCGCCCGCCCGCAGGGAGCGGGTCTTCGACGCGGCGATGGAGGGGATCGACCTCTCCGCCCGGGAACTCGCCCCCGCGGTGCTCGACACGCTGCCCCTGGCCCGGCGCGGACGCGAGGCCCACCGGATGCTGGGGTTGCGCAGGGTCGCCGATGAGCCGTGGCGGGCACTTGAGGTCACCGCCTTCCTGCCTTACGAGCAGGCCGTCGAGACGCTGCGGGAGGTGACGCGGCGGGCCGACGCCGAGGAGCGAGGGCGCGGCTATGAGCTGCTGATCGGCTGCGCGGGACGCAGCCGGGACCCGGAGAACCTCACCGACGCGTTCGGGTCACTCGCGCGGGTGCGCAACGAGCAGGACCCGGTGCGGCAGCGGGTGTTGCGGGCGCTCGTCGGGGTGCCGCCGGGGCTGTGGCGGGCCGGGCACACCTCCGCGCTCGACCGGCTCATCGAGGACGCCCTCAGCGCGCGTGATCTGTCCCACCCGACCCTGCATGCGCTCTCCCGGCTCGTCGCGTCGGCCTTCCGCCAGGGAGCCACCCGTGGTGACCGTGACCTGACGGTCTTCGCGCTCGGTGCGCTCGGCACGCTCGCCGACCGCGGCAGCGGGGTCCTCATCGGCCGTCTCGACGACTGCCTGCGCCGCGGCGGCGAGTACGAGCTGGTACGTGGCCTCGCGCCCTGGCTGGAGCGGGACGCCGCCAGGGACGAGTTCCGGCTCGCCTTCGTCCTGGCCGAGGCGCTCGGCCGCCGCGGTGACGACGTACCCGAGCTGCAAGCGGCCCTGGAGAACGCCCTGCACGCCAAGCGCGACAGCGTCATCACCCGGGCGATCGAGCACTGGCTCCGCCCGCCGCGTACCCGCGCCGAACGCGTCGAGCACGTCATCCGCGTGGACCCTTCGTCGGTCGTGCTGCCGGTGGTGTTCCACGTCCTCGCGACGGAACGGACGGATCTCCTCCAGAGCGCGCTGGCGGGCACCGTCCCGGGCGGCCGGTTCTGGCGCCGCTCGATCATCTTCGTCCCCTACGTCCGGCGGCCATGGCCGCGGCGGTGGACCGCCGCGCAGCGAGCGGCCTACCGGGGACTGCTGCACCGGGCCGCCGCCGACCGCTCCATGCCCGAGAGCGAACGCGCCCGCGCGGTGCGCCTGATCGGTGACGTGCCATCGACCTCG
>NZ_JBHLZP010000034.1:383-31205 GCF_042429965.1 Actinoallomurus acaciae | reverse complement strand
CCGCAGCCACGCCCACTCGGTCGCGGAGGCGAGCAGGTCCGCCTCCCGCAGCTCGTACAGCGTGCAGGCACGGCCGTGGCGGCACTCGTCCCCGCACGCGGCGGACCGCCGTCCGTCGAGCGGCGGCACCGGCCCGGCCAGGGCGCGCTCACGGTCGCGCCCGAGCGGTACGCGGATCCGCAGCGGACGGTCCATGCCGTCCGCGAAGACCGCCGCCACGCCCGGCGGCAGCGACACGACCTCACGCGACTGGTCCTCGTCGAGGTTCATCGCGGCGCCCACGAGCCGGCGGTCGTCGTGGGCGGGCAGCCGGTGCACGACCTTCAGCGCGGTGTTCTTGATGACGTCGGGGACGAGCTTGGTCGGGATCTGCTCGGCCACGACGATGCCCTCGCCGTACGCACGGATCTCGGCGAGCATGCCCGCGAACAGCTCGACCGCGTGGGCGCCGGCGCTGCCCTCGCCGCGGTTGCGCAGCAGCCGGTGCGCCTCCTCGATGACGATGACGTGTTCGAGGTCGCGGGTGCCGCTCTCGCGGCGGGCGCGCAGCCGCAGGTGCTCGACGATCCGGATGATCAGCGTGCCCATGAGGAACGCCTTGTCCTCGTCGTTGGCGACGTCCTCGATGGCGAGCACGACGTTCTTGCCGAGCAGGCCCTCGATGTCGGCCGGGTGCCCGCCCTCGAAGAACCGGCCGGCCGAGCCGATGCGCAGCGACCGCAGGCGTACGTCGACGAAACCCTTGACGTCGGCCATCAGCTCGTTGCCGTACCCGACGTCGCTGATCACCTGGAGGGCGGCCTTCTGCAGCTGTTCGAGGGTCGGCACCGCGGGCTCGATCGCCGAGCCGGGGCGTCCGCGCCCGGTCACGACGTCCCAGCCGTTGGCCTCGTACACCCGCTGCAGGGCCTGCGACATGATCTGTGGGAAGGGCTCCTCGGCGTCGAAGGCGGCCTGGAACAGCGCGCGGACCATGTCGATGTGCGCCTGTACGGGATAGCCGGGCGCGGGCGCGAGCGGGTTGACGGACAGGGGCACCGCGCCGGGGTCGGAGGGGTTCACCACGGTGACGGGCGCGCCGATCCGGCCCGCCATCGCGGCGTACTCCGACTTGGCCGGCTCGATGGCGAGCCACGGGATGCCCGCCTCGGTGAGCTGTTCGAGCAGGTGGCGTACGGTCTGGGACTTGCCCGCGCCGGTCGAGCCGGTGACGAAGACGTGCCGGTTCAGCGTCTGCAGCGGCGCGGTGAACGTGCCGACCTGGCGGTCCTGCCCGTCGAGGACCGCGCCGAGCGCGAGGCTCTCGCCGGCGGCGCCGGCCACCTCGGAGGTCACGTCGAAGTAGCCGGCGTCGAGCACCCGCAGTCCGGGCACCTCACGGCGCGGCAGCCCGGCGAGGGCGGCCAGCGCGCCCGCGGTCGCGATGAACGGCGAGCGCAGGTCCTGATCCTGCGTGTCGACGTGCACGGCCTCGTGGAAGCGGACGGCGCGCTCCCCCGACCGCAGGCGGTACGGGTGGTGGCTCATCTCGGCCGAGCCGACGAGGACGGGGGCGATCTGGTCCAGCTCCCGCGCGGACGCCGCGCCGGCCAGCACGCGCACCCGCCACAGGCCCGCCTCCTGGAAGGCCTCGAGCTCGGCCATCCGGCGTTCGAGGCGCTCGACCGCGAGCTCGTCGTCGCCGCGGCGCTGCACCTGCAGCTCGTACTGCAGGTCGGTGACCTCGTCCTTGAGCACCTGCTCGCCGCACTGCTCGGCGATGACCAGCCAGCCGAACGGCCGGCCCATGAGAGTGACCAGCGTGGACTCGAAAAGGCTGGGTCCGCCGTCCACGCTCGTGGACATGAGCGGCGGCGCCAGCCGCGCCGGACAGCGGCTCCAGGTCATCGCGGCGGCGTCGGCGAGCCAGTCGTCCCCGATCTCCACCCCGCGCGCGCCGTTGGGGAAGAGGAGGCCCTGCTGCGGCTCGGCGGACGGGGTGAGCGGCCCGGCGTTGGTGATCAGTTCGAGCGGCGCGCCGCCGCCGCGCGACATCCATCCGACGACGAACGGGCGGCCGCTCTGCGCCGCCGACAGCACGGCGGGCAGCACCGTGACGAAGTCCCATTCGGCGGAGGCACCGCGCGCCGGCGACAGAATCGCCTGAACCCGGTACCACGGCCCCTGAAGTCCCCCAGCAACCCCTGCCACGCATGCAGGTTTACCGCCCCACGCCCGTTCGTGCCAGGGAAAGCCCGAACCGGGACCCACCACGAGGAAACCCCGCACGTCACCGCCCCACGGCCCGCGCTACCCCCTCTTAACGTTCCGTGACGAACCGATTGCACACCGCGTTTACGGGGGCTAACGTTCCTCACCATCCCCGACATCGACGAGAGGATCTCTCTTGACCATCGAAATGGAAGACATGCGCCGGCGCCTCACCGCCGTCGAGGAGGAGACCGCGAGCCTCCGCGAGTGGAGGGAGCAGGCTCAGCACACGGCCGAGCTGTTCGGGACGCTCGACAAGGAGGTGGCCGACCTCCATGTCGCCGCCGGGCAGCAGCGACACGTCATCAACGCGATCGGTATGACGCATTCCGAGCACCACGCCCAGTTCCTCCGGCAGGCCGACATCCTCGGCGGGCTGGTTCTCGAGGTCGGCGGCATCCGCCGCACACAGGCCGAGCACGGCCGGGTGCTGAGCGAACAGGGCCGGGTGCTGAACGAACACGGGCAGGTGCTGAACGAGCACGGCCGGATGCTGAACGAGCACGGGCAGATGCTCAGGGAGCACAAGCAGTTGCTCACCGAGCAGAGCCAGATGCTGCGCGAGGTGCTCGACCGGCTGCCCGCATAACGCGATCGACGGACCGGGTGCCCGCCGGAGCGGCGGGCACCCGCTGTCGCCGGATCAGCGTTTCTTCTTGCGGAAGTCGAGGCGTTCCGGAGGCGGGCCGAGGTTCGGGGTGTTGCGCGGGGAGCCGTCCGGTGGGGTGATGTCCGGTTTGGCGTGGCGGGCACGGGTCGGACCGGTGGCCTCTTCGTACTCCTGGATGTTGGCCGTGGGCAGCGTCATGATGCCCGGGTTCGCGTCCACGAGGATGATGCGGCGGCCCGTCGGCTCGGGGTGTGTGAAGATCATGGCGGTCGGAGGTAGTTGCTGGAGCTCGTGGGGTTCCACCGCCAGTTCGCGCGAGCCCTTGCCCGCGTCGGCCGCCCGGGAGGTGCTCTGGCCCCACGCGGTCGCGCGGCCGATGCCCTCCGGGAGCTCGTCCTCCGAGGTGCCGGTGTCCTCGAACACCGTCGGCACGGAGCGGCCGACCGTGCTGACGTACGCGCCGCTCTCCGCGTCGGCCGCCACCGCCTCGCTCATCTTGTCGGTGAGTTCGGCGATCTCGAGGAGCTTCTCGGCGCCGATCTGCTCGGCGGCGACGCGGGCGTCCTCGGCGTTGCCGAGCCGCATGAACCCCACGGCGGCGTCGCCGCGGCCGAGCCGCTCCTTCACGTGCGGCGGGATCGAACGGTACATCAGGACCAGGCCGGTCGAGGTCGCCTCACACGAGTCGATGAGGCGGTCCAGCACGTCGCCGCGCAGCTTCTCCGCGCCGCACAGGATCAGCGTGTGGGCCCACGGTTCGCCGTCCTTGGAGGCACGGAGCACGTGGGTCAGCGCGGCGGTGACGTACGTGCCCAGCACCCGGTTGGTGAGCACGCCGGCGCGGCGGTCGGTGGTGATGACGCGCAGCCGGCTCGGCGGGAGCAGCGTCGGGTTGGACCCGAGCTTGTCCAGCTTGCGAAGCTGGGACTCCAGGGCCCAGGCACGTTCGATGACGACGCGGTCGGCGGCACCGCGGCCGAACATCGTGGTGATCTTCGCGAGCTCCTCGTCGGTGATGAGCCCGCTTCGCAGGTCGTCACGCGGATCGCCGACCTGGGCGAGGGCGCGCAGGGCCGCGGTGATGCGCGGGATCGGCGCCCGGCCGCCGAACACGCCCAGGATCCGCTCGAGGATCGCGTTGTCGAAGGACAGGTCGCGGGTACTCGACTGTTCTTCGCTCACGCTCACCACGAGAGAGAGGACGTCGGCGAGCTCCTCCGGACCGAGGCCGTGCGTCAGGTCGAGCTGCGGCAGGTCGCCCGGCAGCACCCAGACGAGCGGTCGCTCGGCCTGGTCGTGCCCGAGCTCGATCAGCTCCTTGGCGACCGCGCCCTCCGACAGGTCCAGGACGGTCACCTGCGAGCCGCCGGCGAGCCTCGCCGCGCCCATCATGGTGACCATCGCCGACCATCCGGAGAGCGTGCCGCCGGCCACGTCCACCCGGCCCACGCCCTGCGGCACGGTGACGGCGTACCACTCGTGCTGCGACTCGAAGGCCTCGCGCCGGTGCTGCCACTCCTGGTACGCGCGGGCGTGCGCGGCGTGCGCCGCCTCCAGCCGACGCCGCCGCTCCTCCTCCCGGCGCTGGTACCGCTCGTGCTCCTCGGCCAGCCGCGCGCGCAACGCGCTTTCGCTCTGCCACATGGAGTATCCGGTGATCCCCGCGATGGCGGCGCACGCCGCGAGGCCCGCGATGGAGAACGCCCACGGGAGCGTGCCGGTGATCCCGAACACGATGAAGACGAGGGCGCCCACGGCCGTGGCGACGCCGACCATCCTCAGCGGCCGGTTGAAGAGGTTCTCCTTCTGCCGCTGCGAGGCCAGCCACTCGTGGTCGACCTTCTCCGACTCCGGAGGCGTCGGGCGCTTCGGCGGAGGCCCGGGGTCGTCGTGGACCTGGGCATAGCGCCAGCCGACGTAAACGCGGCCCGGTTGCAGTAACCGGGCTTCGCGGGCTGTCACATCGACCACGTCCCGTACTTCGTCGGCTTCACTAGGGGCACAGCGTAGAAAGCTTCGCGTGAAGTGGGGTGTGGTTTCAACCGACTAGAGGGGGTGTCGAGTGACCAGGAGTGGCATTACCGGACATATCGCGACAGATGACGACAAGCATCTCCGCTCTCACCACGGCGGCTGCTGGTATCCCTGCTGCTGAGGAGGCTGATTGTAGTCTTGGGGCGCCTGGGCCTGTGGTTGCGGGTATCCCTGCGGCGGCTGCTGACCGCCATACCCCTGCTGCTGCGGATATCCCTGCTGGGGATAACCCGGTTGCTGGGGGTATCCCTGTTGGGGATAACCCTGCTGCTGGTTGTTCCAGGCTCCGTATCCCGAACCGGGTGGCGGAGCCTGCTGCTGCCACGACTGGCCCGGCATCTGACCGTACTGGCTCATGTTCTTCCGCCTGGACCGGCGCGCGATCGCGCCGATGACGGCGACGACGCCGAAGATGATCAGGTAGATGACCAGCCTGATCGGCGCGTAGTAAACGCCGTGTACGTACGCGAGCGGCATCTGCCTCACCAATCTCCTGAGAACGGGAGCGTCCAGCCTGGAGGCTCACCAACGTGCCAATTGGACTGCCGGCCATGGCGGTCGGTTCCCCTGATAAGCCGCCTCACCGCGCATCGTACGCCGACGCGGTCATGCGGTACATGCCGCGCCATTTTCCCGATATTCGCCGAGCGACGGGGACGAACGGCCGGCGGCCTTCCCATCTGACCGTCAGTGGCCAGCCGCCGGCCGTCCTCTTCGCGTACCCGGGCGTGGACGACAGGGCAGGGCGCGCGTCACTCGCCCTTCCGTCCGATGACGGGCGGAGCCACCTCGTCGCTCGAAGCCCAGAAGTCGTGGTCCTCGGGCAACCAGGTGCCACGCTCGCGGTCCTGCTGTTGCTGCCCCTGCCCCCCGCCCATCATCGGCGGGACCATCCCCGCGCCGCCGCCGGCCCGGGTGGCGTTCGCCGCCGTGGCAGCGGTCGCCTCCTCGGCCTCCGCGGTGGCGGCCGCGGTGTTCACGGACCCGCGAGCGCCGATGGTGCCGTCCGGCCCCGTGGCGCTCGGCGTCTTGATCCCCAGTGGGTTCGAACCCTTCGGGCCGAGGCCGCCGCCCCCGAGGCTCGGAGACCTGATCAGACCGGGCGTGAACGGATTGTCGCCTCCGCCCAGCCCGGTCGTCGGCCCGGGCCCCGTGTTCGGGTTCGTCAGCCGGGTCCCGCCGCCGTCACCGAGGTTCGGCGGAGTGTCCAGGTTCGTGCCGCCGGGGTTGTGCAGGTGACTCGAGTTGTCGACCCCCGACAGATCGGTACCGCCCGTGGTGTGTGAACCACTGTGATCGATCACGCCGGCGGGGCTCGTGATGCTCGGGTGGACCCCCGAAGGGACGGGCACGTGATGCGTGGTGCTCGGCGTGCTCGGCGCACTGGGCACGTGGCTGTGCGGTGTCACGGGCGGCGTCGTCGGCTTGCCATGGTCGCCGGTGTCCTTGACCGGATCCGGTGACTTGGGAACGTCCGCGCCGGGCGGGAACGACAGATCCAGCGAGTACGGGAGGAGGTCGTATGACGAGGACACATTCGTGTTGTGCTCCGCCAGTTTCTTGCGCGCCCAGTCATCGCGGAACGCCTTCATGGCCACCTGCTCGGCGTGCCCGAGGTTGAGCTCGTCCTGTTTGGTGTGGTTGGCACCTTGTAGCGCGGGATACTTGTCGTAGTTATTGGTCTTCCATTCGCCGTCCATGTAGACGCTGGTCGCGCTGTCCAGGGTGTGGTCGCTGCCGTCGAACCACTTCGTGAACTTCGGCAGCACGTCGTCACCATGGGCCTTGATGGTGTAACCGGCCTGCGCGGAGGTGTCCATCAGCTGCTGGGCCGACTGGTACAGCAGCGTGAGCTGACGCTGGGCCTCGGGCGCGGCCGTCGCTCCACCGCTCCAGGCCTCGTGCAGTTGCCTCCCCATCTCCATGATGAACTCGGTCAGGGTCATCTCGCCCTTGTTGGGCAAGTTGATCTTGTTGAGAGCGTTATTGAAGTCGAGGAAGGCCTGCCCCACCTGTGAGACGTTCTTCGGCTTGGCCGCCTTCGCGAACGCGGTGATCTCCTCGGCGGTGTGCTGAACGTCGTCGGCCGGCGGATCGTCGGCCTTCAGCAAGGCCCAGTAGGACTCGTAATTCGCCTCTCCCCCGCTGGCGTTGACGGAGATGACCTGGTCGGACTTGTAGCCGGGGAGGTTCGGTTTCTGCGTTGTCAACCCGGCTCACTTCCAATCGTTGGTCTGCTGAACCCGCTGTTTGTTGTCGTCCTCGGTGCTGTAGTGCTTGTCCCTGGTCCCCTGGACCTTGGTGATCAGGTCGGACCAGGCACCGAGGAATGCGGTGACGCCGGTCTGCAGGCGCTCGGTGGCCTGCTGACCGTCCTTGCCGAGTCGCTGACCGGTCGGCGGCCCGAAGTCGCTGACGTTGATGTCCTTGGGCAGGTGCTTGGCCGCCACCTGAAGGGCGGTGTGCGCGTTCTGGAGATAACCCAGAACGTCATCAAGCTTCGAACCGTTGTACTTGACCTGCTTGTCCCAGTCCTTCTGGCTCTGACCGGAGTCAGCCGCCAGACCAGGCCAGTCGTCGTTACCCCACGGGTATTTCGGCCCGTCATCGAGGTGTGGCATATCGCCTCACTTTCAGGACTCCGTCCATGACTTGGACGCAGGAGACATGTTCAGAATTCCATGCGTGTCCGTCCAGCAGCGGCCTCACCGCCCCTTTGTCTCGTCCGGCGGCAGGAACTGCGGCCGGCCGCTGTGCGGCGACGGATGACCGGCCGATGAGGCCGGCCGATGAGGGGTGGCGTCCGGCGCCGGATCACCCGATGACGGCGGACCCGGGCGCCGGCTCCTCCTCCGGGCACGCAGCCCGAAGAACACGACCACAAAGATCACGACAATCGCCAGGAGCGCCACGAGGATCGGCGTTCCCCAGCCCGCTCCCCCCTGTTTCCCGCTCGCCGCCAGTGGCGTTGAGGCGGGGGCGGACCGTCCGCCGTCGCGGGCCTGCGACGCGTCGAAACGTTCGAAGACCGGGTTCGGCGCGTTCGCCGCCACCGGATACTCGTTCTTCATCATCGCGTGGTAGATCCGGATGACCCCGTAGCCGGTCGCGCTGTCCTTGCCGGGCTCGCCGACGTCCTTGGCCGTCGCGGAGATGCGCTGGACGACCTCGCGAGCGGGCATCCGCGGGTTGGCCGAACGGATCAGAGCCACTCCGCCGGCGGTCAGTGCCGACGCCTGGCTGCTGCCCCAGCCGTTGGGGTAGTACTTCCCGCTCTGCCCGACCCAGCCGACGCGCACTCCGGGCGCGGCGACCGTCACATAGCTCTGACGCTGGGTGTTCTTCCATGGCTGGGCGTACTTGTCGATGGCACCGACCGCGAGCACGCCCGGGCACGACGCGGGGTACTCCGGGGCGTTCGCGGCGTCGCCCTCGTCACCGGCCGCCGCCACGATGACCACGTCGTGCTGGATCGCGTTCGCGATCGCGCTCTTCACGAGGCCGGGACACTCGTCGATCTCCTGGTCCGCGTCCGCGGCGACCGAAATGTTGATCACCTTGGCGCCGTGGTCGGTCGCGTACCGGATGCCTTCGGAGATGACCTGCGCGGCGTCGGTGGTTCCCGTGCTGTGCGACACGCGGACCGGCAGCAGTCTGGCCTCCGGAGCCACGCCCGCGAACCCGGAGTTGCCCCCGCCCTGTCCGACGATCAAGGCGGCCATCGCCGTGCCGTGACCGTCGTTCTTCTTGTCGAAGTCGGTACGGCCGTCGGTGCCCTGACCGGTGGTGTCCCCGCCGGGCAGGACCGCCCCGGCGAGCTCGGGAAGGCGCGCGTTCACTCCCGAATCGAGCACCGCGACCGTCACGCCGGCGCCGCGGGTGATCTTCCAGATGTCACTGATGGCCCACGGCGCGAACCACCACTCGTCCGCGCGATGACGGGGGGTGAGGGCACCGGCCGGCGAGGCCGACAGCACCGTCAGTACGAGAGCCGCCGTGACGGCGAGCAGACCTCTCGTCCGGCGCAGTGCGGAATCCACCATCACGTCACCGCCGCCCGGTCATGAACGTCATAGGACAGAAAGGAAAAACGCGTAGGGTGAACGGCCGCCTGGGCGCGGTAATGGCCGTACGCGCACGCGACCGTCATCTGCTCCGCCGATCTCCCGAGAATGGACCGTTAGCCTGAATGCTCACCTTCGTGCCCATTAGACCACCGGCCGCGGCGATCGGTTTCCCTATTAACCAACCCAATCGGGCATCGTACGCCGCCGTGTGAACGCGGTACATACGGCACCGTCCCCCGGCGATCGCGTACGGCTCAGTCGCCGGGGCGCCGGGTGGCCCGATCCGCGGTCGTCGAGTCACGTGGCGACGCCGGGCCCGATGATCCGCTCCGCCGGGCGTACCAGGCCGCGCCGACGAACGCGAGGGCGACCACGATCGAGAGCAGCGAAAGGACCTCCGCGAGGATGTGGCTGTGCTTCTGCGGAGGACTGCCGGAGGATGCCGGGCTCGACGCTTCGCCACCCGGGTGCTGCCACTGGTCGAACCGTTGGTAGGGAGGATTCGGCGAACCGGACGAGACGGCGTAGCCGGTATCCACCGCCCGATCGACGCGCACGATGCCGTAGCCGGTCTGAGGGTCGTCGCCCGGCGCCCCGACGTCCATGGCCGTGCCGATGAGCCGATGGACGACCTCGCGGGCCGGCATCGTGGGATTGGCCGCCCGGACGAGAGCGGCCGCCCCCGCCACCAGTGCGGTTGAGTTACTCGTCCCGTCCGAATGCGGATAGTAGTAACTCGGGTTCTTACCGGTCGTGGGCATGTCCACGCCGGGCGCGGCCACCGACACGTAGTCCTGCGCCTGCGTCCGCTTCCACGGCCGCGAGGACACGTCGGTCGCGCCGACCGCGAGCACCCCGGGGCACATGGCCGGAAACTCGACCGAGTTGTCGGCGTCGCCGGTGTTCCCGGCCCCGGCGACGAGCACCACGTCGTGTGCGACGGCGTAGGCGATCGCGCTCATGACCTCCGACGGGCACCCCGACGTCGTCGGGGCCGCGAGCGAGATGTTGATGACCCGCGCGTCGTGGTCCACCGCGAACCGGATGCCCGCCGCCAGCGGCTCCGCCAGCCGGTCCGTCGTGATGTCGCCACCGGTCACGTCGACAGGCAGAATCTTCGCCCGCGGCGCTATTCCGACGAGCCGGGTACGGCCACCGCCCTGACCGGCGATGAGCACGGACATGCTCGTGCCATGCCCGGTCTTGTCGAAGTCGGTACGGCCGTCCGTTCCCCGACCGGAGGTGTCTCCGCCCGGCAACAACGCGCCCGCGATCTCCGGCATCGTCCCGTTGACCCCACTGTCGAGCACCGCGACCGTGACGCCCTGGCCCTGCGTGGTCGGCCAGACCTTCTGCTCGACGTTCCACGGCGAGAACCACCACTCCGACGAGCGGGGAGAAGGAACCGCCGCCGCGGCCGGGAGCGCCGGCGCGACGGCGACGCTCAGCGCGCCCAGCGCGACGAGCGTCCTGCGAAGAGCACGCACCGGCACGGTCGCTCCCCGTGCCACCGGCGACCGGACCGTCCGGCGGTTCACCGGCCCGCAAGATCGACGCAAGCGACGGTCCTATCCGATGAGAGGCGGAGCGACGTCGTCGTCCGACTCCCAGATGTCCTCGTCCTCCGTCAGCCAGGCGCTCCGCTCGCGGTCCTGCTGGCTCTGCCCGCCCATGCCACCGGCCATCGGCATCATCGGCATGTACCCCGCGCCACGAGCCGCAGCCGCGGTCGCCGCCTCCGCCTGCTCCGTCTGGAGTGCCCGGGACGCGTTGGCCGCCGCCGCCTCGTTGACGCTGCCGGCCGAGACCCGCCCGGTGTTCTGACCACCGATGACCCCGCTCGACGGGGTGGAACCCGAACTCGAGTTCGGCAGACCTCCGCCGTAGCCGGGCACCTTGCCACCGCCCAGGCCGGGGATCTTGGTGCTGCTGCTCGGGATCTTCGAGCTGCCCGGCGTCGTCGGAATGGGAGTCGGCGTGCCCGTCGTGGGGACGTTCGGCGTGGGGTACCCGGTGCTCGGATTGTTCACCGTCGGCTGGTTGGTCGACGTGTCACCGGTCGGGAACGTCGTGCCGGTGGGTATGGGGTTCGTCGGATTGTTGATCCCCGACAGATCCGTGCCCCCGGGAGAGTTGGTGGAGGGAGTATTCGGGATGGGAGTGACGCTTCCCGGATTTTTGGGCGAGGTGTACGGGGAAGCCGCCGGGTTGTAGTTGGGCGTATTCCCCAAGTCCGGAGACCGGGCCCCCGGATTCGTTGGATCCGCCGTGGGAACTTTTGTCGGATCCTTCGTGGGATCTTTTGTCGGGTCCGGTTTATTGGGATCTTGAACACCGGGATCCTTCGGCTGCGGCGGCAGCGTACCCGGTGGCAACTCCAAGGTCATGTAGCCCGGCATCGCGGTGTAGGTGTTATTGATAGTACCGGTGCGCCCTTGAATCTTGTTGATACTATCGGCGTCAGCCTTGGAGAGCTGTGTCGTAGAACTGAGAGTCGTCGTATTGTCGATCGCAGTAGGCGGGCGGTCCTTGTTCGCGTCCTTCTGCGGAATGTAGTTGAGGCCGTTGTGATCCAGCAGCTTCTGCCGGGCCACGTTGTCGACGATCTGCCGATACGCGATGTCGGTCGGACTTCCCGCCGCCGGAGCGTTGTCGCTGATCATCCCGTTGTAGTCGAAGTCGTGGTCCGGATCGACGTAGATCGCATCGCCCCCGGAGGCCTTAATGACGTCGGCCTGGAACTGACTGGTGCCGGAGCCGGTGGGAATGAACCCCAAGAACTTGCTGTCGTCCTTCTGGAAATAGTTCTTGAGGTGTTTCAGGCTGCCGTCACCGTCGTCCTCGCCGTGGCCCTTCAAGGCCATTGCCAGCATGTCGGCAGAGTCGATCAGCTGTTTGGCGGACTGCCACAGCATTGACAGTTGCTGCTGACATTCCGGCGCGCCGCTCTTCGGCCCGCCCCACGCGTTGTCGAGATCGGTCGCACACTGCTTGATGAACTTCAGCAGGTCGTCGTCCCCAACAAACTTGTTCTTGAAGTCCTCGTAGGCTTTGCCTGCCGACGCGATCTTATCCGGGTCGCTGTCCAGCGCCCACTGCCGGATATCCTGGGCGCTGTATCCCCACTCGTCGTCGACGGGAGTGTCGGCCTTGAGAGGGCCGCCATACATCTCACCCTGGACTTTGCCCGGATCGCCCATCAGACACCCCTTGAAATAGCTACCAGACTAAGCCGGATAGTCAGGTTTGGGCGGATCGATCGTCTGGACATTATCGAAGCTCACCGTCTCGATGTTGTCGACTTCGACACCCGTGTTGGTGGCGTGCGTGTCCTCGATCCTCTTGAGAACAGCGGCGTATGCCTTAGTGAAATTCTCGTAAGCGCCGAGCATCAAAGTATGCGCCGTCTGAACACTCCGATACAGGCTGTCCGCAGCCAACCATTGACCGAAGTCCTTCGATTTCAGGTCGGCGACGTCCTGCAGACTCTTCTTGGCCTCTGACGGCTTGCCCCCAGAGTCCTGATAGGTGTCCGCCCGTTTTTGGAGCTTCTTCATCACGATGCCGTAGTCGGCCTCGTTGAAGTAGTATCCATCCTTCGCCTCAGGATGGTTCTTGAGGTTATCCTTGATGTTATGGGTGCCGGGCCATGGATCCGGCCCCCAAGGATAATCCGGCTCCCCGCTGTCAGGGTCCATGATCTCCCTCCTCGCGCCCGTGTCTCATGCCGGCGAAACGCAACTCAACTGCACCATACGACGGTGACCGGACATCCGGGGTTCCGCGATCCCGGACTGTGACCCGCGACTCATCCTGGAGACCGACGATGACCGACCCGCGTCACCGCCGACGGACGGCCAGGCCTGAGACGGAGACCGACCTCGACTGACGGGCAGCCGAGGTCGACACTCCCGTCAGCCGTTCCAGAGACGCGCGTTGTGCAGCTCGGCCTCGGAGTAGTTGGAGTGGATGTCACCGATCGTGACGTGCAGCGCCTGAAGCGTGCCGGCCATGTCCGCGGCGGCCTTGTTCCACTGGTCCATCGTCTGGCCGTACTGGTTGTTCGCCTTACCGACCCACTCGCCCAGCAGGTTGACCAGGTCCTTGTTGAGGTCCTCCAGCTCGTCTTCCACGGCCTTGTAGATGATCTCGAAGTCGGCCTTCGCCTGCTCCATGCCGCCGAAATTTACTGCGGTGTAGTCGTCCTGACCCGTGCTCATCTTCAGTCTCCAGTCTTGTTCGTCAGCGGATGACGCCTACCAGGCGGTCTCGGCTACTGAGCGGTTCCGGTGTGGTTGACCTGGCTGCCGTTGGAGTTGATCAGGCCGTGGATCCGGTTGACGACCTCGTCCTGGTGCTGGGTCATGTCCTGGTAGTGCGTGTTGGTCGAGATGAGCTTCTCGTGCATATCCCTGAGCGACCGGAGCACCGTGGTGAAATCACGGTTGAACTCCTCGAAGACGCTGTCGAACGACCTGGCGGCCTTGCTGTCCCAGTTGGACCGGAGCGCCTCCTTGTGTCCCCCCAGCCGGATCTGGAGACCGGAGACGATGTCGTGGGCGTGGTCCAGCCTGTTGGCGGCTGCGGTGGCCTGCCCGATATCGATGGACTGGCCGGTGGTCGGGTTGACACCCGTGGTGGGAGCCATGGGATTCCTCCATAAAGAGATCAGGCAGCTTGCGGCCCGACGCTCGCCACCACCCCATTCACAGAGGCGGCTTCAAGCCCACCGTGACCGCCAAAACATGGATAACCATACGAGACTTTGCCGGAACCTGTCCAGTAGATATGGAAAAGTCAATGCCTATGCCGAACGCTACCCAATTGTTATCTCTGCGTAACCGGCGCACAAGCGAGCGGAGACGGGCACCCATCACCCCCCTGACCTGGGGTAAGACAAAGGCTGCGTGGCCTGTTTGGGGTCGAGCGTCGGTCCTTCCGGGATCAAGTGCAGAAGATTTCCTGGAACCGGCGCGAGCTTCTTAACGTCCAAGCCGAGTTTGGCCGCGATATCGGTCGACGGAACGGCGAACCGCAGCCCCTGATCAGTCAGTACCGAGTACGTGGTGATCGACTTGACCTGACCGGGTGCGGGCAGCAGACCGAGAAGCGCTCCGTCTCCCGGCGGCAGCACCACCTGGTCCACCACACCCTTAGCGGCGCCGGTTCCCGATGTCGTCGAAGGAGGGCCGGCCGGGGTCGGGACGGAGCCACCGACCGCCACGCGCGCGTTCTGGCCGGCCGACGCGGTGTCGGAGTAGACGACGCACAGCGGCGTTTGCGCGTCGTAGGAGATCATGTTGGGCATCACGTCGGGCAGGCCGTCCGCGGACACCTTGTCGGTCGAGCGCTGCATGGCGTTCGCCGTCGCCGGTGCGATCGAGACGGGCTTGACCTGACCCCCCTTGTAGGCGCTTCTGCTCGCCGGGTCGTTCTGCAGGAGCACGCCCTCGGTCTGCTTGATGGGAGCGAGCCCGTCGCTCATCAGGACGTACCAGCGGTCCTGGCCGCCGACCGCCCGCGCGACGTAGATCGTCCCGACCGCCGCCTTTCCGCCGTCGGGGCCGGTGACCTCCGTGCCGCGGTTCGGGATGGGCGGCGCCGCGAAGTCCGGACCCGTCGGCACCGCGTTCAGGAAGGTCGGCGACACCTCCGGAGGGTGGTCGGTGCCGCTGAGCGGGCGCACCTCCTCGGCAGGCAGCTTCATGCGCTGGTTGCGCCACACCACCCACGAGGCACCCGCGCCGTGGACGATGACGGCCTGCCCGTCACTGAGCGACTGCCCGCCGACGCCGCTGCCGACCACCAGAGAGGCGTACGAGTCGGTACCCCCCGTGGCGTTCTCCGTACTGTGCCCACATACCGACCAGGGTCCGGTCACCTGGTGGTTCGTGGTGGGGAGGGAGTCGGGCGCACCGAGGATCCCGACCGGTTGCGCGCGGTCGTACTTGGCGAGCGACGACTGCGAGACCAGCTTGCGCTTCACGTCATTGGTGTTGAGGATCAGCCGGGCGGAGGCGTAGTTGGCCACCGGGTACATCTTCTTGTCCTGCTGGCTGTAGATGTACTTGGTGCCGGTCTCCTTCTCGATGATGAGCGTGCCCGGGTCCTCCAGGCCGGTGGCGCCGCCGGGCGACAACAGCCCCCAGATCCCGAAGCCGGCGACGACGAGAACACCGATCATCAGCCCGGCGAAGGCCGAGACGGTCATCCGGCGAGTGGGCGGCTCGGGAAGGTCGGGTTCGCCGGCGAGAAGCGCCATGCCGACGCGTTGCATCATCAGACGATGCGCCTGATACAGGTCACGACGGGTCTGCACCGGCACCTCCCGATATTTCAAACATTGCGGAACCCCGGGTTCAGCACCGTAATCTAATAGGCGTCCTGGGAGTAATGGAACGTGTCGTCCAGCTTGGTGGAGGATGGATGAGCGAGCAGCCGAACCGCATCGCGACCTTGCTCAATCCGAGTTCGGCCACCACCAGCACCACGGACCCCACGACCGGCACCACCACGGACACCGCGACGCAGGGGACGGTCAGCTACGACATCGCGGCCGGAAAGCACGCGACTCACGCGCAACTCGGCATCGACTCGTCGCCGGACGCGCTCATCACCGTCGACGGCCACAAGGTCGCGGCCGGCGACACCGGCCTCAGCATCGACATCGCGCCGGACGGCTCCACCCACGTCGTGCACGGTCCGCAGGACCTGACGCAGGCGGCCGTACAGCCGACCACCACCCAGTACTCGGACGGCACCCAGTACGCGAACGGCACCCAGTACGCGAACGGCACGCAGTACGGCGACGGCACGCAGTACGCGGACGGCACCCAGTACGGCAACGGGACCCAGTACACGGACGGCACGCAATATGCGAACGGCACGCAGGCTTCCGGCGACGGGTCGACGCTGAACGGGCAGTGGAACCAGACCGGGATGACCCAGGACGGCACGCAGTCCGCGGACGGCACCGTCCAGCCGGTGAGCACCGGCAGCGACGGGTCCTCGCTCGCGGACGGGCAGTACGACCCGACGGGCGCCACCCAGGATCCGTCGCAGGACCACACTCAGGTCGAGCACCTGAAGGGCATCGGCCACCACGCCGCCCAGGTCGACCTCGCGCTGCACGGGCCGAACGCCACGACCCAGGCGCCCATCATCCACGAACGCGCCAACGGCAGCCAGGACATCACGATCCCGAAGGGCCCGGACAACCCGCACGCCATCACCGTGCACGTCCACCCGAACAAGGATGGCAGCTTCACCCTGACCGTCCCCAAGAGCCACGGCAACCCGCACGAGATCAAGATCCACGTCGATCCCGACAAACACGTCGATCTGAACATCACCCGCGACAAGGACGGGCACGTCAAGATCGACGCTCACGACCATGCCAAGGACCAGCAGGACGACTGGCCGGGCCTCCAGGGACCCGCGGGCCAGAACCCCGGCTACGGCAACGGCTCGGACCAACCGGACCAACCGGGCCAGCCAGGCCAGCCGGGCGGGCCGGGACAGCAGCCCGGCACCGGCGGTGCGGACGGCGGCCTGCCGCAGACCCCGGGCGTCCCTGATCAGCAGACGCCGCAGACCCCGGACATCCCCACCCCGCAGACGCCCAGCAGCGGTGGCGGCGGCACACCGGACACCGGTGGCGGCGGCGATGGCCTCCCGACGTCGAAACAGCCCCAGCAGCAGCAGCCGAAGCAGCCAGAGACCCCGCAGACACCGGGCTCGCAGAAGAATCTAGAGAACACCGGCTTCGCCAGCATCAGCCGGGACTCCGTCACCCAACTCGGAAAGGACATCACGAACGGCCCGGTCCCCGTCATGGGTCAGGCGCAGAAGGACGCCTCAGGATGCAATATCGGGTATCCCGGTTGCGGCATCGCGGGCGCTCCGCTGGGCTCCGCCCACGTGGAAGTACGTGATGCCGGTGCGACACAGTTCGCCAATGGTTACCGGTCTCTGTCGAACTGGGTGCCCAACCTCAACGCGACGGTGAACAACTCGCAGAGCGCGGAGGACAACTCCACGGACAGTGTCAGCAAGGTCCCGACAAACCAGTAAGGCCCTGGAAGAAAGACATCGAAATGGCACTCGACGACTTCATCACCTCGGCGCCCAGTGTCGCCGGGTTCGGGATGACCTCAGCGGCCTGCTTCTCCGTGCCCGCCGCGATTCCGCTCGCGATGATGCAGGGGACGTGCATCTCCGACCCGGCGCAGATCGCGCATTGCGGTGAGCGACACAAGAACCTGGCGGGCAAGGCGGACGACGCCAAGGCCCAGCTGCAACAGATCGTGGACAAGCGCGCCAGCGCCGACAAGTGGGATGGTAAGGACAAGAAACTCTTCTCCGACACGCACGTCGCTCCGTACGCTCAGGCCTGCGACCAGACCGCGCAACTCCACAACGGCATCAACGGCTCGCTGGGCACTCTGGCCACGGTCTACCAGGTGGTCGGCGGCCTGTCCGCGGCGATCGGGGGCATCATGCTCGCCTGGTCGCTCACCGTCGATGCGACCGCCGCGATCCCGGGCGTCGACGTGGCCACCGAGGGTGCGGCCACGGCGGCGGCGGAGACTTCGAACGGGGTGTTCCGCACCGTCCTCAACGGGCTCCTGGCCTTGGCGAAGAAGCTGGCTCCGATGTTGAAGTCGATCAAGGGCCTGCTCGGCCTCGTCGGCTTGGGCTTCGGCGGCGACCTCGCCGGTAAGACGATGCTCACGGGCAGCACGAGCGCGAACACGGCTTTCTGGCCCGGGGATCCCATGCCGTCCACGCCCACCAAGACCTGAGCCGCGCCGGCGTCAGAGGCCGAGTTGTTTGGCGATGCGGTCGAGTTCGGTCATCGCGTCGTCGAGCGTCCGGTCGAAGACCGTCGCGGCCTCCTTGATCCTCTCCTGGACGGTCTCCTGGTCCTTCAGGAGCGTCATCGGGTTCGCGTCCTCGCCGTAGGTCTCCGCCATGAGGTCGCTCAGCTGACTCCGCATGTCCGCGGTGGCCTCGCGAATCAGCTCCTTGAGGGTCTCGCCGAGCTTCTCGGCCGGCATGCGCATGGCACGGGGGTCGATGTGGATGTCGGTCACGCCATCGGCGATCGTGCAGGTCACCCTGATCCTGCGGTCCTTGGTCTCCGCCACGCCCTCGAGTTCGGCGGAGCGCTCCTGCATTTCCTTGACCTTCGCCGAATGTTCTTCCGAGATTCGGATGAGGCGCTGGATATCGAGATTGCCCAGGTCCCCGAATTCGCTCATGCTTGACCCCTTTCACCGCAGAGTATGCAG
This sequence comes from Actinoallomurus acaciae, assembly GCF_042429965.1. Taxonomy (NCBI): domain Bacteria; kingdom Bacillati; phylum Actinomycetota; class Actinomycetes; order Streptosporangiales; family Thermomonosporaceae; genus Actinoallomurus; species Actinoallomurus acaciae. The sequence continues at coordinate 12,951 of NZ_JBHLZP010000034.1, read as the reverse complement.
GAACGCGGTGATCGGCACCACCGGATGATCAGGGCGAGCGCCTCGGATGGATCAGCCGCCGATGCCACGTACCTTCGAGTAGACGTCGAGGACGGCGAGGGCCAGCGGCACCAGCGCGATGATGGCGAACATGTCGACGATGTCCCCCGCGCGGCCCCAGAACGGGCTGGGGCGGTGGCCGGGCAGCCAGATCCCCATCGTCAGGGTGATCGCGGCGACCGCCAGCATCCCCGGCAGCACCAGCGCGAGGGTCTCCACGGGTGTGGCCCGCAGCGAGAGCGCGACGTCGAGCAGCCCGAGCCCGCCGAGGCCCACGAAGAGCATCCAGCTCCGCTGCGAACGCCCGCGGAAGATGCGGGCCCGCAGGAGCAGCGAGAACGACAGCACGGCGGCCATGATCGGCCCGAACCGGCCCGGGTCGAGGACCAGGAACACCAGCGCGACGGCGGCCACCAGCGCGATGCCCGCGACGAGACCGGTGGCGAACCGGTCGGCGACTCCCGCGCGGCGCAGGAGCTTCTTGCCGTCGACGACGGTCGCCTCGCTGCGCAGGTCCTCGGCGCTGGTCGGGATCGGTGGCAGTGGCACCCGGGCCATGCGGAACGACAGAGTCGGGATGAGGGCGCTCAGCGCCATGACGACCACGACCGCGCACGCGGCCACGCCCGCCGGGTCGACACCGCTGAACAGGAGGGTGGCGCCCGTCGCGACCGTACCCACCAGACCGGCGAACCCGACGCCGACGAACCACGGCAGGCCGTCGGCCACGCCGAAGCCCGCGAGTACCGCGATCACGGTGGTGGCGGCGAACGCCGCCAGCAGGTGCGGGCCGCCCAGACCCGAGAGAGGCAGGTGCGTACGCGCGGGTGCGAGCAGGCCGGCCAGGAACCCGTACGGAAGCGCCACGCAGCCGAGGGCGGCGCCGCTGACGGAGTCCCCGACGGCCCGCGACAGCGTCACGCCCATCGTCAGCAGCACGAACGCCACGAGCGCCGCCGCGACGGCACCGGCGTGCCACTGCGGCCCCGCCCGCAGGATCGGGACGACACCGAGGACGAGAGCCGCGGCCCCGGCGAACAGCCCGAAGCGGCGCGTGGTCTCGGGACGCCAGCGGTCGGCGCGATCGTTCTTGCCCGTCGCGACCACGTCGGCGACGTCGTCGTAGACGAGTTCGGGGATCAGCGTCATGCGCGGGCGGAAATACAGCACCTCGCCGTCGCGCACGTCGAGCTGGGCCAGGCTGAGCCCGCTCTCGAAAGGCGGGCCGTCGAGCCGCTGCAGCACCCACCCCGAATGGGCCAGACCCGCGTCGGCCAGCTCGCGTCCCGCCGCGCGGAGCAGCGTCGGCAGCATCTGGACCAGCGGAACCTCGGCCGGCAACGACAGATCGATCCGCCTATCCGGTGCGACGATCGTGATCCGGCACAAGTCGGCTCCGGCTTTCGGGCTCACGTTCTCCCCCATCGGCGAATTCGTACGGAACATGGTGAACCGGCTTTATAGGATGGCGGCTACTCACGCTTTATGCCAGCGGCCCGTGGAGGTACTCCGTTGAGCACGGTGATCGTCACCAGGCAAGAACGCCGGCCTCCGCCGGAGCTGCCCCGCGGTGAGATCCTTCTCGAGTCTCCGCCCGAAATCCCGGAAACGCAGTCGGCGGGTTTCCAGGCGATGTTGACCTACGTCCCGATGCTCGCCGGCGGCGGGGCGATGGCCTTCATGCTCGTGGCGCCCGGTTCGAACCCGACCATGTTCCTGTCCTCGGGCATGATGTCGCTGTCGATGATGGGGATGATGCTCGGCCAGATCTCCCGCGGCACCGGCGACCGCAAGCAGCGTCTCAACGGCGCCCGTCGTGACTACTTCCGCTATCTGTCCCAGGTCCGCCAGAAGGTCCGCCGGGCCAGCACGCAGCAGCGGGAGGCCCTGGAGTGGAACAGCCCCGACCCCGCGTCCCTGTGGTCGCTGGTGATGAGCGCCCGGCTCTGGGAACGCCGGGCGAGTGACTCCGACTTCGGCAACATCCGCATCGGCAGCGGCCCGCAGCGGCTCGCGATCCAGCTGATCCCGCCGGAGACCAAGCCGGTCGAGGACCTCGAACCGATGACCGCGGGCGCGCTCCGGCGGTTCGTGCGCGCGCACTCCACCGTGCCGAACCTGCCCATCGCGGTGTCGCTCTCGTCGTTCGCGCGCATCCTGCCCGCGGGCGAGCCCCGCGCCATACGCGAGCTGGTGTACGCCCTGGTGGCGCAGGCCGCCGCCTTCCACTCCCCCGACGACCTGCGCATCTCGGTATGCGCGTCGGCCGACCGGATGCCGATGTGGGACTGGATGAAGTGGCTCCCGCACACCATGCATCCAGAAGACACCGACGCCGCCGGCCCGGTGCGGCTGATGACCAAGTCGATGTCCGAGCTGGAGCAGATGCTCGGGGCCGAGCTGAAGGAACGCCCCCGGTTCACGCCCGGCCTGTCGGCCGATGACATGCCGTACCACATCGTCATCGTGGACGGCGGCTCCGTCAGCGTGGACAGCCAGCTCAGCGCGGACGGCATCGACGGCGTCACGGTCATCGACCTGACCGGTGCGATCACGCCGACGCCCGAGTCCACCATGCTCCGGCTCGACGTACGCCCCGACCGGCTGAGCATCGTCAAACGCGACCGCACCGGCAAGGACGTCTTCCAGCGCCTCGGCAAGCCCGACTCGCTCGACTTCGTGTCCGTGGACGGCCTCGCCCGGCAGCTGTGTCCCCTGCGGACCAGCGGCGCGACCGAGCCCGAGCAGAGCGCGCTGCACGCGAACCGCACGCTGACCTCGCTGCTCGGCATCGGCGACCCGACGCGCATCGACACACGCGTCCTGTGGCGCCCGCGTCCGCCCCGCAACCGGCTCCGCGTCCCGATCGGCGTCGCCGCCGACGGCCGGGCGGTCGAGATGGACATCAAGGAGTCGGCTCAGGGTGGCATGGGCCCGCACGGCCTGGTCATCGGGGCGACCGGCTCCGGCAAGTCCGAGCTGCTGCGCACCCTGGTCCTCGGGCTCGCGGTGACGCACTCCTCCGAGGTGCTCAACTTCGTCCTCGTCGACTTCAAGGGCGGCGCGACCTTCCTCGGCCTCGACGGCCTCCAGCACGTCGCGGCGGTCATCACCAACCTGGAGGACGAGCTGCCGCTGGTCGACCGCATGTACGACGCGCTGCACGGCGAGATGGTGCGGCGGCAGGAGTTCCTGCGGTCGGCCGGCAACTACGCCTCGCTGCGCGACTACGAGGCGGCGCGCGAGCGCGGCGCCCAGATCCCGCCGATGCCGACGCTCTTCGTGGTGCTGGACGAGTTCTCCGAGCTGCTGTCGGCCAAGCCGGAGTTCGCCGAGCTCTTCGTGATGATCGGCCGGCTGGGCCGGTCGCTCGGCGTGCACCTGCTGCTCGCGTCGCAGCGCCTGGAGGAGGGCAAGCTCCGCGGCCTCGACACCCACCTGTCGTACCGCATCGGCCTGCGCACCTTCTCGGCCATGGAGAGCCGCGTCGTCCTCGGTGTGCCCGACGCGTACGAGCTGCCCTCGCAGCCCGGCAACGGCTACCTCAAGTTCGACACGACCGGCATGACGCGGTTCAAGGCGGCGTACGTCTCCGGCGCCTACAAGCCGGAGGACGGCGTGGAGGAGGACGGCGGTCCACGCGTCGTCCCGCAGATCGTGCCCTTCATGCCCGACTACCTGGCGCCACATGTGATCGCGGACCCGGAGCCGGAGCACACCCATGACGCGAGCGAGTCGAGCGTCGAGGACAGCCTCTTCGACATCGTGGTCCGGCAGCTCGCCGGCCAGGGCCCGCCTCCGCACGAGATCTGGCTGCCGCCGCTCGACGACCCGTCGACGCTGGACCAGCTGATCCCCGGCCTCAGGGCCACGCCGGAGCAGGGCTTCACCTCACCCGGCTGGGAGGGCCGGGGCCGGCTCTGCGCCCCGCTCGGTATCGTCGACCGTCCCTTCGAACAGCGGCGCGACCCGATGTGGGTGGATCTGAGCGGCGCCGCCGGGCACATCGCGGTCGTCGGCGGTCCGCAGAGCGGCAAGTCGACGATGGTGCGAAACCTGATCACCTCGCTCTCGCTCCTGCACACACCGCAGGAGGTGCAGTTCTACTGCCTCGACTTCGGTGGCGGCACGCTCTCCTCGCTCGCGGGACTGCCGCACGTCGGCGGCGTCGCGTCCCGCCTCGACGGCGACCGCGTCCGGCGTACGGTCGCGGAGATGACGACCCTGCTCACCCAGCGGGAGCGGGAGTTCACCGAGCGGGGCATCGACTCGATCGCGACGTACCGCCGGCTGCGCGCCGAGGGCAAGGTGCCCGGCGACGGGTTCGGCGACGTCTTCCTGGTCGTCGACAACTGGCTGCTGCTGCGCCAGGAGTTCGACATGGTCGAGGGCAGCATCACCGCTCTCGCCGGGCGCGGCCTGGGCTTCGGCATCCACGTGGTCGCCGCGACCAACAAGTGGTCGGAGTTCCGGATGAACATCCGGGACCTGTTCGGCACCCGCGTGGAGCTGCGGCTCGGCGACCCGTACGAGTCGGAGATCAACCGCAAGCTCGCCGACAACGTGCCGCAGAACTCCCCCGGACGCGGGCTGACCCGTGACGGCCTGCACTTCCTGGGCGCGCTGCCGCGCGTCGACGGCCGCCAGGCCGCCGAAGACCTGGCCGACGGCGTCCGGTCGCTGGTGGACCAGGTCCGGAGCGCGTGGACCGGCCCGGCCGCGCCGCCCGTACGCCTGCTGCCCGCGCGGCTCGAACCCTCGATGCTGCCGACCCCCGCGGAGTCCGGCAAGCGGATCCCGATCGGCATCGACGAGGACACGCTCTCGCCCGTCATGGTGGACTTCGAGAACGACGCGCACTTCGTCATCGTGGGCGACACCGAGTCCGGCAAGTCGAACCTGCTGCGCCTCATCGCGGAGGGCATCATCGCCCGCAACACGCCGGACCAGGCGCGGCTGATCTTCCTCGACTACCGGCGTTCGCTGCTCGACACCGCCGACACCGAGCACCGGATCGGGTACGCCGCGGCGAGCACGTCGGCGACGTCGCTGCTCAAGGACGTGCACGGCGCGCTGGTCACGCGGCTGCCGACGTCGGACCTGACGCCGGAGCAGCTGCGCAACCGGTCGTGGTGGCAGGGCTCGGACCTCTACCTCATCATCGACGACTACGACCTCGTGGCCACGTCGAGCAACCCCCTGGCACCGATCGTCGACCTCCTGCCGCAGGCGCGCGACATCGGCCTGCACGTCGTGCTGGCCCGCGCGATGGGCGGCGCGGGCCGCGCGATGTTCGACCCGGTGATCCAGCGCATCAAGGACATGGCCAACCCGGCTCTGATCATGTCCGGCACGAAGGACGAGGGCGCGCTCTTCGGCAACGTACGGCCGAGCCCGCTGCCGCCGGGCCGGGGTTACTTCGTCGAGCGGCGCACCGGCACGCGCCTCATCCAGACCGCGTACCTGGGCGGCGAGGAGACCGGCTGACGCGTCGCGTACGGGCGGGCCGGGTGACGCGGTCACCCGGCCCCGGGCCTCAGGTGTCGGTGTGGTCCGAGCCGGCGGAACGGCGGCCGGGCTGCCAGCCGCGGCGGCGGCCCATCGGGACGAACACTCCCGCGGTCACGGCCACGGCGGCCGCACCCAGCGCGACGCCCGCCACCACCAACGCGACCGACTGCGTCTGCCGATCCGTCGGCTTGCGGTACGCCACGCGGATCGCCTGCCCGCTGCCCGGCTCCGTCGCGCCGGGCGGCGTGGCGGCCGAACCGGAGTCCTCGCCCGGCAGCAGCGCGGTGACCGCCTGCGTCGGGTTGACCATGCCCGCCCCGGAGCCGGTGCCGACCGAGCCGTCGGCCGTGGCCTCGATCCTGGCCTTGACCTGCTTGTAGTTGAGCTTGGGGTGATAGGCGCGGACGAGAGCCGCCGTGCCGGAGACGAACGCCGCGGCGAAGCTGGTGCCCTCCTCGTTCGGCGCGTACCCGCCGGGCCAGGTCGTGGCGACCTCCTTGCCCGGGGCGCTGACGCTGACCTTCGTCGCGGTGTTGGAGGAGTCGGCCACGGCGCCGTCGGAGCCGAGCGAGCCGACGCTGATGACGTCCGGGTACGCGGCGGGATAGGCGGGGCCGACCGTACCCCTGTCCTGGTCCGTGACGTTCCCGGCCGCGGCGACGACGACCGCGTCGCGCGACTGCGCGTACTGGACCGCCGACTTCAGCTGGGGAGTGTCCGGCGCGGTCACCGAGACGTTGATGACCTTCGCGTGCAGCGCCGCGGCCTCATGGATCGCCTTGGCGAGGTTGGGGTCGGCGCCCTCGGTGTGGTCCTCGTTGGTGAACTTCACCGAGAGCAGGCGCACGCCCGGCGCGACGCCGACGAACGGCATGTTCTGCGACCGCCGGTCCTGGGCGGCGATGATCCCGGCGACCGCGGTGCCGTGCCCGATGCAGTCGGTGGTCCTCGTATGCGTGATGTCCACCGAGGTCACGTGCCCGGCGAGCTGTGGCTGGGTCACGTCGACGCCGCTGTCGACGACCGCGACGGTGACGCCCTTGCCCTTGGTCAGGTCCCAGACCCGGGCGAAGTCCAGGCGTTGCTGCGCCCACGGTTCGGTGGTCAGCGCCGCGACGGCCTGCGGCGGGTTGCACTCGATGGTCGGGGAGGGGTCGACCGTGGGCGTGGGCGTGGACGTGGCCGACGGCTTACTCGACGGTGTGGATCGGGGCGTCGTCGTCTTGTGCGTCGTCTTGGGCGTCGGCTTGGCCGCCACGGCAGGGGGTACGCCGGTGAACGCCACGAGGCCCAAGACTCCCGCCACGGCGAGGCCGCCCAGTTTCACTGACCTCACGGCGATCCCCCTTCGATATCCGCCCGTGGCGCGGTTTCAGACCCACACCGGCAAAGGTGGCACAAATGGTGATGTTACTGCGAATGGTCGCGCGAAATAGGGCGCGAACTCGACGCGTGACGGGCTCACCGCGCCGGTCCGGCCGAGCGGCTCACCCGGCCCGGACGAGCGCCTGATGCCTGCGCTGCAGGAACGTGCGTTCGGACGTGTTGTCGGTGCGGGCGATCGCGGCTTCGTACGCCGACGCCGCCTCCGCGCGTCGGCCGAGGCGGCGGAGCAGGTCGGCGCGGATGGCGTGGAAGAGGTAGTAGCCGTCGAGGCCGAGGTCGTCGACGAGGGTGAGCGCCGCCCGCGGTCCCTCGACCTCGGCCACCACGACGGCACGGTGGAGTGCCACGACCGGGCTCGGAGTGAGCGACAGGAGGTGGTCGTACAGCCGCAGGATCTGCGGCCAGTCGGTGGCGGCCACGGTCGGCGCGTCACTGTGCACCGCGTTGATCGCCGCCTGGACCTGGTACGGGCCGGGCCGGTCACGCCGGAGGCATCGCCGGACGAGCGCCTGGCCCTCGGCGATGAGGCTCTGGTCCCATCGGCCGCGATCCTGGTCGGCCAGGAGCACCAGCTCGCCGTCCTCGGTGGTACGGGCGGCCCGGCGCGACTGGGTGAGCAGCATGAGCGCGAGCAGGCCCATGACCTCTGGTTCGTCGGGCATGAGCTCGGCGAGCAGCCGGCCGAGACGAACGGCCTCCGCGCACAGGTCCGCGCGGACGAGCCGCTCGCCCGAGCTCGCCGTGTGACCCTCATTGAAGATCAGATAGATGACGGCCAGAACGGCCCGCAGGCGGTCGGGCAGGTCGGCGTCGCCGGGGACACGGTAGGGGATCCCCGCATCGCGGATCTTTCCCTTCGCGCGGGCCAGCCGTTGGGCCATGGTCGGCTCGGACACCAGGAAGGCGCGCGCGATCTCCGCGGTCGTGAGCCCGCCCAGCAACCGCAGGGTGAGCGCGACGCGCGCCGCCGGGGCAAGCGCGGGATGACAGCAGGTGAAGATCAGGCGCAGCCGGTCATCGCGCACCGGGCCCTCCTCAGGCGGTTCGCCGGGGCTGTGCAGCAGCGCCGCCTGGGCGTGCCGGTCCTCGCGGGACGCCTCCCGGCGGAGCCGGTCGATCGCCCGGTTGCGGGCGGTGGTGATGATCCAGCCCGCCGGGCTCGGGGGTACGCCGCCGGCCGGCCACCGGCGTACGGCCTCCGTGAACGCGTCCTGGACCGCCTCCTCGGCGACGCCGATGTCGCCGAAGGCACGGACCAGGACGGCCACCGCGCGTCCGTACTCCTCGCGGAAGACCCGCTCGATCACCGCCGGGGCCACCTGCGTCATGTCAGCCGGACGATCCGTCCCGCAGCGGCCTGACCTCGATGGGAAGCGTGGTCGCCCCGGCCAGTTTGCGGCCCCACTCCAGGGCGGCGTCGAGATCGGGCGCCTGGATGATCGTGAACCCGCCGAGGTGCTCTTTGCCCTCGATGTACGGACCGTCGGTCGTGAGCGTCTCGTCGCCCTTCCGCCGTACCACGGTGGCCGTGCTCGGATCATGCAGACCCGCGCTGAACACCCACGCGCCGGCCGCCTTGAGCTCGGCCCTCACGGCCTCGACCTCCCGCATGATCGGCTCCAGGAACTCGGGTGGCGGAGGGGCGTCCGAGTCGGGCTGGTAGATGCTGAGCAGGTACTCCTTCACGATGATCCTCCCTACGTCACCGCCGGCACCGCGCCGGCCTCTCACCCTCCATACGAAGGGCCCCGCCCCGATTCGACATCGCGGCACGCGCGTCTCGAAGAGATTTCCGGGTGCGCCACGGGTCAGCCCTCGCGCCGTTCGGCGACCAGTGCGCCGAGCACCCGGGTGCCGGGCCCGACGCGGCCGCCGGGGCCGGGACGCTGGGTGGTGTTGGCCACGGTGAGCGGCTGCCCGCAGTGCGCGCACGCGGTCACCGCGTGGGTGTCGTGGCCGCAGTCGAGGTGGTGGACGCGCGCCGGCGGCCCGGACGCGTCGGCGTACCAGCGGTCGCCCCAGTTCATCAGGGCGAGCAGCACCGGATAGAGCTCCTCGCCCTTCCGCGTGGCGCGGTAGTCGTCGCGCGGCGGATGCTCCTGGTAGCGCTCGCGGACGAGGACGCCCTCCTCGACCAGCCGGGCCAGGCGGGCGGCCAGGATCTTCCGCGAGATGCCCAGGTCGCGGGCGATGTCGTCGAAGCGGGTCACGCCGACGATGACGTCCCGCATGATCAAGGCCGTCCAGGCGTCCCCGAACAGGTCGGTCGCGCGCGCGATCGAGCAGGCCACGTCGGCGAGTCGAGTACGGGTCACGCTCGAAGCCTACCCGGTGCGTTTCCTTAAGAAATGCATGGAGTAGATTTCCTCAGGGAACCCACAAAGGGAGGCGGCATGGCGGCACCACGCATCGAGCTGGACTCGGCGGACGCGATCGATGGACGCCACATCCGAGCGGTCGCCTTTCAGGAGGTGCGGCTGGAGTACGTCCGGCGCGTCCTCGGCGACGTGCGGCCGACGGGCGGCGGCAGCGCCCTGGTGGTGGGAAGCGGCCGGGGCGACCTGGCACGCGGGCTGAGCCGGCTGGGTTTCGAGGTGACCGCCGTCGATCCGTCGCCCGCCGCCACGAAGATGGCGCGGAGGCCGGGCGCCGGAGAACGCGTCGTGTACGAGACCGCGCCCGCCGAGGACCTCGGTCACCCGGCCGCGTCGTTCGACCTCGCCTATTACGCGGACACATTCGAGATCACCGCGGGTCTGGATCGGGTCGTCGCGCAGGCGGCGCGTGTTCTCCGGCCCGGCGGAACGCTCTGCTACGACACGGTCAACCGGACCCCCCTCTCGCGGCTCATCTATCTCGGCGCGTTCCAGGGCATCCCGCAGACCCGGATCATGCCGCGCGGACGGTACGCCGCGGCACGCCTGCGGCGTCCGGCCGAACTGGTCCGCGCTCTGGAGCGCCACGGCCTGCGCAATGAGGACATCTGCCCGTTCCAGCCGGCCAACGCGAGCGACCTCGTCAAGACCGTGCTCGCCCGCAGGCGCGGGCGGATCACCGACGACCAGGTCGCCGCGGCGGCCGGGTTCGTCCTGGCCCCGGACCACCGTCCCCTCGTCACCTACCTGGGACACGCCCGGAAGGCCGAGAGCCCGTCCGATCGGTCGCCCGGCACGTGACGCCGCAAGGAACGTCCGGACTCAAGCCGCCAAGACGCCACGTGTCTGCTTTATGCTCGATGCACCCCCTGTCCGGCTGAAATGCTGCGGGGAGGAACCGTCCAGACGAAATGAACGTCGCATCTGTTCCAGCCGGCGACGAGCACGCGACCCCTGGAGGTGATGGATGAGCGCCGAACCCGAGGCTCCCCTCGGCACTCCCGGCGATGACTACGCAAAGCGCATCCAGCAGCTGAAGGAGATGCGGCGCGAGCTCACCGAGGTCGGTGCCACGGCAGAGCGACCGGACGGGCTCGTCACCGTGGTCGTCGGCGCGCAGGGTCAGGTCAAGGACATCCGCCTCGACCCCCGGGTCTACCGCAAACTCGACAGCGGCGAACTCGCGGCCGCCATCATGGAGCTGATCTCGCAGGCCGGCGCCGAGGTCTCGCAGCAGATGAGGGCGATCATGACGCCCTTCATGCCGGGCGGCTCGGACAGCGGTCTTGACCTGTCCGGTTTCCTGCCGAAGGCGGAGAACGCCGAGGACACGGAGCCGCGGAATGGATGACCGGACACCCGCGTCGCTGCACGAGATCGCCGACGGCTACCACCAGCGGCTGGCCGAGCTGCGGAAGATGCAGCAGGACGTCCAGAACGTGACCGCCACGGCCCGCACCCGCGACGGCGCGGTGTCGGTCGAGGTGGGCGCGCAGGGGGATCTACGCGCCGTCCATCTCGGCCCGCGCGTCTACGACCGCATGAACCCGCAGCGTCTTGCCCTGACGATCATGGAGCTGGCCGGTGAGGCGACCCGGGAGGCCTCCGGGCGGGCCCGGCAGATCACCGCCGCCCTTCTCCCGGAGGACGTGGCCGCGCGACTCCGCGACGGGGAGGAGGACCTCAGCGCCTTCCTGCCGGACGCACCCAGCTTCAAAGACGACCTACCGGACTGAGCGCCGCCCTCGAAGGGACTGATGGTGACCGCCGACGGGTACACGGCCGTCCCCGCCACGTGGGCGTCTTCCGGGGAGGGGATGATCGGTGCGTCGAACAAGCTGGAGACCGCCGTCAACACGCTCTGCGACGAGCTGAGCAAGGCCGGCGACTGCTGGGGCCACGACGACATCGGACGAGCGTTCTTCAACGGCGACGACAAGACGCCGGGCTTCGGCGAGGCACGCGACGCGCTGCTGGCCGAACTCGCGGACATGGTCAACCTCGTACGGGCCACCGGCGGCCTGCTGAAGATCTCCGGCAACACCTACTCGGTGGCCGAGCAGGCGAGCACGATCGGCTCGGCGCTTCCCGCGGGAGCGGACAAGGGCGCGCTCGCGGCCGTGAACCCGTACCGCCTGCCCAAGGTGACCCAGGAACTGGCGAAGTCCGATCCGCCGCCCTCCGGGTTCGACTTCGTCATCTCGTTGCTGCGCACACTCGTCTTCGGATGCGACTGGCCCGACGGCAACATGGAGAATCTGGCGTCGTTGCGCGACGCCTTCCACACCGCGGCCGGAGCGGTCGAGGATGTGGCCGACGAGATCTCGGGCCACTGCGAGGCCATCACGACGGACAACAAGGGCGAGGCGACTCAACAGTTCGCCTCGTTCGCCGACGCGCTGAACGGCGGTGGCGACGAGGGCGGCCTGCGCTGGCTGGCGACGGCCTGCAAGTCGATGGGCGACTCGGTCGACTTTCTGATCAAGCAGGAGAACGCCGGGCGGCTGCAGTTCTGGCTGTCCATCGCCTTCCTGGCGACGGTCTGGGCGATCGCGCTGGCGGTCTCGTGGATCACCGGCGGCGGGTCGGTCGGCGCCGCCACCGCGACCACCGAGGCGGAGGGGAGCGCGCTCAGACTCTTCCTGCAGCGGATCGCCCAGTCGGTGATCGGCCGTTCGCTGATCGTCAGAGGGGCCGCGATGGGCGCGGTGTACAGCGGTGGGCTGGACGCCGTCGGCCAGTACGCCCGCATCCACGAGGGCGTGCAGGACGACTTCAGCGTCACCGAACTCGCGAAGGCCGGCGGCGAGGGCGCGCTGGCCGGCGGCGTGATGGGCGGGGCCGGCGCCTGGGTCGCGCGTGAGGGCAACGGCTTCACCACCGCGCTGTCGTCGTTCATGAACGCCGGTGGCTTCAAGGCCGGCGCGGCCAAGGTCGTCTTCAACGGCATGGCCGGCACCGCCGGCAACGTCGCCGCCCAGGCCGCCTTCGAACAGCACGTCGACCTCAAGCAGGCCGCCGAGTTCGGGTTTGGAATGGCCGGTATCGAGGGTTTCAAGGGCGCCGGCCGATACGCCGCCAACCGGTTCGGCCCCGGCCGCTCGGGGAAGGGCGACGACGGCGGAGATCCGCCGCCACCACCACCCGGCGGATCCAAGGCGCCCGACCACACTGGGAAGGACGACGACGGCGGAGGCCCACCGCCACCACCACCCGGCGGATCCAAGGCGCCCGACCACACCGGGAACGGCGACGAC
>NZ_JBHLZP010000034.1:0-359 GCF_042429965.1 Actinoallomurus acaciae | reverse complement strand
CGGATCCAAGGCGCCCGACCACACCGGGAACGGCGACGACGGCGGAGGCCCACCGCCACCACCACCCGGCGGATCCGCTGCGCCACCCGTCAAGACCGACACGCGACTCGCCGGGACCGTCGCGCCCCCCGACCATCCGCCGGCGGGCCATGGCACCCCCCACGTACCCGAGTCACCGGCTCCTGCCGAGCGGCCCGCGCCGCCCGCGCGGTCCGAGACCGAGGCCGCGCCGGTCATGCTGAACGCACCGGACGGGCGTCCCGCCGGCCCGGTCGCTCCCGAGGCGAGTCGCCCCAGCATCGCCGACCTCCTCTCGGGTAAGACCTCGCCCTCCGCGACCCGGCCGGAGATCGGCGGGC
>NZ_JBHLZP010000033.1:0-31073 GCF_042429965.1 Actinoallomurus acaciae | reverse complement strand
TGGAAGGCGGCGGCGTGGTCGGCGGGAATCGCGGGCGTGGCCCCGTTCGCGCCCTCCTTCGCCGCGTCGTCGTTCGCCGGTGCGGGATGGGTGCGCCTGACCGCACTGGTGATCGCGCCGGCGCTCGCGGTGATGGGACGGTACGCCGTGCCGCGCCGGGCGGCGGGCGCACGGGCGGAGGCGGCCGGGGACGCGTGGCGGACGACGGTGATGGGCGGACCGCCGCGCGACGACATCGCCGCCCTGTCGCGCACGTTCCCCTACGCGATGGCGTTCGAACGCTCCCATGCCTGGCCCGAGGCCTTGGCGCCGTCGGCGCTCCGGGGCGAACTGGACTGGTTCACGCTCGTCGAGCGCAAGCGTGGGCGCGGGCGCAGGCGTGAGCCGGAGACGGAACAGACGGTCACTCCCTGGATCGGCGGCCTGGGAGCCACCCGGCCCCGGCGCCCGTCCCCTGCGGCGCACCGCCGGGCGTACGAGCCGCGGCTCCGCCCACGGTGGGACCACCGATCCCTACTCCGTCGATAGCGGAGGGGGCGGAGGCGGGAGCCGGTGACTTCCGCGAGCGCTCTGGGCGCGCCCGGAGAATTGCGACTCATCCGCCCCAGCAGATGAGAAATGAAAAGGCGTGAAATCAACGCGATCGAACATGACGAATCATCGAATTAAACAGTTGTTGACACGATTGATCCGGCTATTTAACGTAAATCAACGCCTAGGTGCATTCCCGCCACCACGTCTGCCGCGCCGGCCGGCAGACGCCTCCATCCCTCCGCACCCAGGAGCCGTCGCCATGCGCAGACCTCGCCCCGCCCCACGCGTGACTGCCGCCGTCCTCCCCGCCGCCTCTCCGCCGACGCCGGGAGCGGACCGCCGCCGGTCCGCCCTGTCCGTCCTCGCCGCCCTCGCCCTCGCCCTGTTCACCCTCGCCGGGCTGTCCGGGACGGCGAGGGCCGCCACATCGCTGCCCTGCGACATCTACGGCGCCGCCGGCACGCCCTGCGTCGCCGCGCACAGCACCGTACGGGCCCTGTTCGCGAACTACTCGGGCCCGCTCTACCAGCTGACCCGCGCCTCCGACCACGCCACGCACGACGTGGGCGTGCTGTCCGCGGGCGGCTACGCCGACGCGGGCGACCACGACGCGTTCTGCAACGGCACCACGTGCGGCATCACGAAGATCTACGACCAGTCGTCGCGCCACAACGACCTGACGCCGTCCCCGGCCGGCACCGCCGGCACGGGAGCGGACTACCCCGCGGACGCGAGCGAGATCGCGATCACCGCGGGAGGTCACAAGGCCTACGGCGTGTGGATCTCCCCGCAGCACGGATACCGGCACGCCGTCGGGTCCGGCGTCGCGCAGAACGGACAGCCCGAGGGCATGTACATGGTCGCGAGCGGCACCCACGTCGGGTCCGCGTGCTGCTTCGACTATGGCAACGCCGAGGCCACGCCGGCCGACACCGGCAACGGCCACATGGACGCCGTCACGCTCGCCACCGCGTGCGCCGCGCCGTGCACCGGCTCGGGACCGTGGGTCGAGGCCGACCTGGAGAACGGCCTGTTCATGGGCGCCAACGGCTCCAACACCGCGAACCTCGGCAACAACAGCACCTACGTCACGGCCCTGCTGAAGAACAACGGCCAGACCACGTACGCGCTCAAGGGCGGCAACGCGCAGTCCGGCGGCCTGAGTACGTGGTGGAACGGCGCGCTGCCGAACCGCGGCGGCTACATCCCGATGCACCAGGAGGGCTCGATCATCCTGGGCACGGGCGGCGACAACAGCAACTGGAACATGGGCACCTTCTTCGAAGGGGTGATGACCTCCGGCTACCCGACCGACGCCGCCGACGACGCGGTGCAGGCCAACATCGTCTCGGCCGGCTACTCCGGCCAGACGAACGTGCCGAACGGCCCGCAGGGCACGATCATCGGCCCGGGGAACAAGTGCGTCGACGTCGCCGCCGACGACACCGGCGTCAACCTGGCCGCGGTGCAGCTGTGGGACTGCCAGAGCTACGCCGAGGACCAGCACTGGGAGCACTTCGCCGACAACACACTGCGCGTCCTCGGCCGCTGTCTGGACGTCAACGGCAACGGCACCGCGAACAACACCCAGGTCGAGCTCTATGACTGCAACGGCGTCGGCGGACAGAAGTGGGTGCAGCAGGCCGACGGCTCGCTGCGCAACCCGCAGTCCGGCCGCTGCCTGGACTCTCCGAGCGGAGCGACCGGAAACGGCACGCGCCTGCAGATCTATGACTGCAACGGATCCGCGGCACAGAGGTTCGCGGTGAACGGCGGCGGTGCGATCGTCGGCCCGGGCGGCAAGTGCGTCGACGTCCTCGGCGACGACAACGGCGCGAACTCCACGGCGGTCAACATCTGGGACTGCCAGTCGTACGCCGTGGACCAGCACTGGGTGCACCAGTCGAACGGCTCGTTGAAGACGCTCGGGCGCTGCCTGGACATCAACGGCGACGGCACCGCGAACAACACCCAGGTCGAGCTCTGGGACTGCAACGGCGTCGGCGGCCAGGTCTGGCAGCAGCAGGCCGACGGCTCCCTGCTCAATCCCCAGTCCGGCCGCTGCCTCGACTCCCCGAGCGGCGCGACGACGAACGGCACCCGCCTGCAGATCTATGACTGCAACGGATCCGCGGCGCAGAGGTTCGCCCTGAGCTAGCCCGGCACACGGCGGGGCCCGCGGGTCATCCGCGGGCCTCGTCGTCATCTCCGCGCAGCGCCGGCAGTCCTGCGGCCAGCGCCCTGAGCGCGCGGGTCAGCGTGGGGACGAACGGCAGGCACGTGGCGGCGATCTCGGGGTCCTGGGCGTACAGCTCCACGAGCGTGGGCGGCGGGTTGGCGGCCGGGTAGAGGGTGCCGGCGAGTGCGGCCGCCGCGCCGGCGATCTCGTAGCCCTCCTGCTCGGTGAGGTCGCCGTGCGCCCGTACGATCGCCCGGCCCAGCTCGGCCATCACCTCCAGCACGGTCCGCTTGAAGGCGCGCGCGGCCGGCACCGAGACGTTGTGCTCAAGCGTCGTGGTGGTCTGGCTCAGCAGGTCGCAGAACAGCGGCCGCTCGACGAGCGTCTCGGCCAGCACGGCGACCATCGCCTCCGTGCCGTGCGCCTCGCGGAGGCGTTCGGCCACCGCGGCCCCCCACTCGGTCCAGCCCTCGGCGGCCAGCTCCAGGAAGATCTCCTCGCGGGTGCCGAAATAGCGCACGATGTTGGACTTGGCGAGCCCGACCGCCGCCGCCACACCGCCCAGGCTGACGTTGCGCACGCCCGACTCGAGAGCGAGGTCACGCGCGGCGGCGAGGATCGCCTCGCGCCGCTGCCGTTTGTGCTCCGGCCGCCGGGCCCGGACGAACGCCTGCTTCATGGTGCCGCCAGGATACGACGCACGTTAACAGAACGTCGTTCTCTTGTTAAGAGTCCAGCGTTCTGTTAACTTCGCGCCATGACCGAGATACGGATGCGGGTCAACGGGACGACGGAGCGGCTCGACCTCGAGCCGCGCGTCAGCCTGCTCGACGCGTTGCGCGACCACCTTGCGCTGACCGGCACCAAGAAGGGCTGTGACCAGGGCGCCTGTGGCGCGTGCACGGTCCTCGCCGACGGCCGGCGGATCAACTCCTGCCTGGCTCTCGCCGTGCAGTACGACGGCTGTGACATCACCACGATCGAAGGACTCGACCATCCGCTCCAGGAGGCGTTCGTCCGTCACGACGGCCTCCAGTGCGGCTACTGCACATCCGGGCAGATCTGCTCGGCGGTCGGGATGCTGGCCGAGCACGAGGCGGGCGCGCCGAGCGCCGTCACGCCGCCGGACGGCACGGCGCTCACCGACGCGGAGATCCGCGAACGGATGAGCGGCAACCTCTGCCGCTGCGGCGCGTACAACGGCATCGTCGACGCCATCCGGGAGGTGGCGGCGTCATGAGGTCGTTCGCGTACGTACGCCCGCCCGACGTGGCGGCGGCGGTGCGGGCGATCGCCGCCGAGCCGGAGGCCAGGTTCCTCGGCGGCGGCACCAACCTCGTCGACCTGATGCGCGAGGGCATCGAGACGCCGGCCACGGTCGTCGACATCACCGGGCTGCCGCTCGCCGATGTGGAGGAGCTGCCCGGCGGAGGCGTACGGATCGGCGCCGCGGTCCGCAACGCCGAGCTGGCCGCGCACCCGCTGATACGCGCCCGGTACCCGGTGCTGTCGCAGGCTCTGCTCAGCGGCGCCTCGGCCCAGTTGCGCAACATGGCCACGGTCGGCGGCAATCTGCTCCAGCGCACCCGCTGCCCGTACTTCTACGACGAAGCCGCCGCCTGCAACCGGCGCGAGCCGGACAGCGGGTGCGGCGCGATCGGCGGGCTGAACCGCGACCACGCCGTGCTCGGCGTGAGCGACGCGTGCATCGCCACGCACCCCTCCGACATGTGCGTCGCGCTGGCCGCGCTCGACGCGGAGGTGGAGGCCGAGAGCGTGCGCGGCGTCCGGCGGGTGCCGCTGACCGGGTTCCATCGCCTGCCCGGTGACGCCCCGCATGTGGAGACCGATCTGGCCCCCGACGAACTCGTCACGGCGGTCGAGCTGCCCGCGCCGGTCACCACGACCTCGCGCTACCGGAAGGTGCGCGACCGCGCGTCCTACGCCTTCGCGCTGGTCTCCGTCGCCGCCGCGCTGGAGGTGCGGGACGGCACGGTGACCGCGGTCCGCCTGGCCCTCGGCGGTGTCGCGCCCAAGCCGTGGCGGGCCCACGAGGCCGAACGCGTGCTGACGGGCGCACCGGCCACCGAGGAGGCCTACCGGCGCGCCGCCGAGGCCGAACTGACCGCCGCCGTGGGCCGTCCCGGGAACGCCTTCAAGATCGACCTGGCCCGCCGCACGATCGTCGCGACGCTGAGGGAGCTGGGAAGGGAGGGCTCATGACCGTCACCGAGGCGCCGAGCCTGCCCCGCGACATCGGCGGCAAGAACGTCGGCCGTCCGATCGACCGGGTGGACGGACCGGCCAAGACCACCGGCGCCGCCCGCTACGCGGCCGAGTATCCCTACCCCGACCTCGCGCACGCCGCCCTGGTGCACGCCACCGTGAGCCGGGCCCGGATCACCGCGATCGACACCGCGGCCGCCCGCGAGGTCCCCGGCGTCATCGCCGTACTGACCCACGAGAACGCGCCCGCCCTCAAGCCGGCCCCGGCGGTGAGCCCGCTGAACCTGAGCACGCTCGTCTCCGGCACCTCGGTGAACTACCTGGGCACCGACGAGGTGCACTGGAACGGCCAGCCGGTCGCGGTCGTCGTCGCCGAGAGCCTCGACGCCGCCCGCGAGGCCGCCGCCCTGGTCCGCCCGGCCTACGCCGAGCTGCCCGCCACCGTCGACTTCGCCGCGCACGAGGGCGACGCCGCCCCGCAGAAGGGCGACATGATCATGCCCGGCGGCGCGCGCAAGGGCGACGCCGAGGCCGCGGTCGCGACGGCACCGGTCAGCGTGGACCTGCGGTTCACCACGCCGCCGTACAACCACAACGCCATCGAGCCGCACGCGACCACGGCGGCCTGGGACGGCGACCGCCTCACCGTGTACGACGCCACGCAGACCATCGACTGGTTCCGCCGCCACCTCGCCCTCCGCTTCGGCATACCGCTGGACGCCGTACGAGTGATCGCGCCGCATGTCGGCGGCGGCTTCGGCGGCAAGGGCCTGGTCTGGGCGGGCACGATCATCGCGGCACTGGCCGCCCGCGCGACCGGCCGGCCGGTACGGCTCGCGCAGACCCGTGAGGGCGTCTACCGCACGGTCGGCGGCCGCACCCCCTCCATCCAGCGGGTGGCGCTGGGAGCGGACGCCGACGGCCGCCTGACCGCCCTCGTCCACACGAGCGTGACCCGCCGGGGGCACATCGGCGGCGGCCCCGAACAGGTCACCTCGCAGTCGCGGCACCTGTACGACGTGCCGAACATCCTGCTGGAGCAGAAGATCGTCGAGCTGGACCTGCTCTCGAACACGCCGATGCGCGCGCCCGGCGAGTCGATCGGCACGTTCGCGCTGGAGTCGGCCGTCGACGAGCTGGCCGCGAGGCTGGGCCTGGACCCGATCGAACTGCGCATGCGCAACGAGCCGTCGCGGAATCCGATCGACGGCAAGCGGTTCTCACACCGGATGCTGCGTGAGGCGTACGCCCTGGGCGCCGAGCGGTTCGGCTGGTCCGCCCGCACGCCGGAGCCGGGGTCGATGCGCGACGGCCGGTGGCTCGTCGGCATGGGCGTCGCGACGGCGTACCACCCGTCGCTGCAGTTCGCCGCCAACGTGACCGTACGGCTGTCCGCCGACGGCACCGTCCTCGTCCGCTGCGGCATGCAGGAGATGGGGATGGGCGTGGCCACCGCGCAGGCGCAGATCGCGGCGGACGCCCTCGGTGTGCCGTTCACGGCGGTACGCGTGGAGTACGGCGACTCGACCCTGCCCATCGCCCCCGGCGCGGGCGGGTCCATGCAGACCGCGAGCGTCGCCGCGAGCCTGCTGGCCGCGTCCGAGAAGCTGAAACGGTCGGTGCTCACGCTCGCGCGACGCACCGGCTCGCCGCTGCGGGCACGCCGGCCGGAGGCCGTGGAGGCGCGCGACGGCGGGCTCTGGGAGAAGGCCGGTCCCGGCGAGACGTACGCCGCGATCCTCGCCCGAGCCGGGCGCGACCATGTCGAGGCGGCCGTCGGCGCGGATCGCGGCCTGGGCGCCGCGGCCGGGCAGGCCCGTTTCATGGCGAAGTTCCTGCTCGATCGGCGACGCTGGGTCAAGGCCGCGTGCGGGGCGCAGTTCTGCGAGGTTCGCGTCGACCCGGACACCGGCGAGGTGCGGGTGTCGCGCTGGCTCGGGTCCTTCGACGTCGGCACCGTGGTCAACGCCAAGACCGCCGTGAGCCAGTTGCGCGGCGGCATCGTGATGGGCATCGGCATGGCGCTGTCGGAGGAGACGCTGGTCGACCCGCGGAACGGCCGGATCATGAATCCGAGCCTGGCCGGATACCACGTGCCGGTGCACGCCGACGTCCCGCCGATCGACGTCTGCTACCTGGACGAGCCGGATCCGACGATGCCGCTCGGCCTGATCGGCATCGGCGAGGTCGGCATCACCGGCGTCGCGGCCGCGATCGCCAACGCCGTCCACCACGCGACCGGCCGCCGCGTATCCGACCTGCCGATCATCTTGGACCGGGTCCTGCCCGGGTAGGCACGGGCCGGCGCCCCGACACGTGCGAGACTTGGGCCGGGAAACAGACGAGCGACGACCGGTGGTACGCCCAGGTCCGCCGGCCCGTCTCACCGCACCCGCGGTCCGTCCGGAGGGTCCGGGCCACGCGTGCGCGCGGTCCGGACGCAGCGGACTCCCGCGCCGTCGTACCGGGCCTGCGGCCCGGAACATCCGACGCGCCGGCCGGTGTCGTTCGTCTTGTCGGGGGTACGCGCGGTACCGGTCGCGCGCGTCGGCTCTTCGGAGGGGGCTCTCGCGTGCCGTTCGATGCCGCCGCTGTGAAAGGAGTACGCACGCGTGAAGATCCCGAGGCGTGTCAACGCCGCCTTGGACTGGGTCGCCGACCATGCACGATTCGTATTGATCGTCGTGCCTCTGGTGGTCGCCGCGGTCGCCGTGCTGTGGATGCCCGCCGTGGCCGCGCTCGTGGTGGGCGTCGGAGTCGGCAGTGTGACGGTCCACGTCCGGATGAGCAGGCGGGTGACCCGGCTACGGGGCGAGGTCGATGACCTGCTGCGGGAGAACGGAGCGCTGCGACACCGACGCAACGTGATCGCGAGCGCGAACGTCACGTCCGAGAGCGTGCTCACCCAGAAGCTGCCGGCCATCCCCGAGGAGGACGGAGAGTAGCCCTGCCGGGGACCGGGCCGGAACGCGCGAACGTCCGCGACTCCGGTCCCCTCCCCCAAAGGAACCGGTGCGGACGTTCGCTCTGGGGCCCCGTGGACATCGACACACGGCCGGGCCCCATCCGGCCGGAGCGCGAGAACCCCCCAATTCTCGCCGCGATCCGGCCAATCCTTCGCTCCCAGATCGCGAGAATACGAAAATCGCCCGGCCGTTTTCGTCAGTCCACGGTTGACATCTGCGTGTACACCCACGGTTGACATGCCCGGCGTCACCGCGCGGGGACCCGGACGTGCAGAGACGTCCCCTGACCGGGCGGGCTAGAGATCGCGAGGTCGCCCCCCAGCGCCTCGACCCGGTCCCGGAGTCCGATCAGGCCCGCCCCGTACGCGAGGTCGCCCCCGCCGCGCCCGTCATCGTGGAACCACATCCACACGGCCCCTCCCCGGAGGCGGACGTCGAGGTGGGCCCTTGTCGCGTGCGCGTGTTCCAGCGTGTTGGCCAGCGCCTCCGAGGCGGCCGCGTAGACGGCCGTCTCGACCGCCTCGGCCAGCCTGCCGCCGACGCACCCGCTCAGCTCGACCGGGAGCGGCGAACGCCGCGCCAGCGACTTCAGGGCGGCGTCGATGCCGCCGTGGGACAGGCTGACCGGGTGCAGCCCATGGGAGACCTCCCCCAGGTCCGCCATGGCGTCGTACAGGTCCGCCTGGAGGCGGCTCACCCGTTCGCTCAGCCCGTCGCCGACGGCGTCCCGGAGGTCGCGCAGCCCCAGTGCGAGCAGGACGAGGCGCTGCTGGACCCCATCGTGGAGATCGCGTTCGATGCCGCGCCTCGTCGCGTCGCAGGCGAGGGCGAGGCGGGCGCGGGAGGCGAGCAGCTCGGCTCGGTACTCGGCGTCGGCGATCGCGGCGGCGAGGAGTTCGGCGAACATCGACATCGGCTCCTCCGCGCCCTCGGGCCCCGGCGCGGGCCCGGGGAAGATCTCCGCCATGAGGCCCCACAGGCGCCCCTTGACGACGACCGGGCAGGCGACGATGTATCGGGGCCCGCACGCTCGCGTCCGCGTGCCGGTCGCGGCGCCGTGGCGCGCGTGATCGGCTCTCCGCGCCGGCCGGCCCGTCCGTGCGACCTCGGCCTCTACGGCGCTCTCGTCCATGGAGTGGTACCTGGCGGAGAACGCGGGCGAGCCGCGACGGGCCCAGCGGCCGACCACGACGGTCGTGCGGTCCGGCCCGTACCTGCTGATCGTGACCTGGTCGCCGCCCAGCAGGTGGCCGAGCTCCCGGGCGACGGCGGTGGACATCCGCGCGGGCGAGGCGCCCCGCGCGACGAGTGTGGTCACGCGGTGGAGTGCCGCCTGCTCGTCCGCGAGCTCGCGCAGCCGGGCCCGCGCCGCCGCCGGAGAGACGACGGCGCGCCTTCGGCCGGCCCTCGGGCCGGCGTACGCCCATGTGTCCGGGGCACCGCGCGCGCCGACCGGGTGTCTCCGACGGCGAGCACGCTCCCCTGCCCTGGTCCGGCTCCCCCAGCCTCCCATCGATGGCCCCCTCGACGCGGAAAACGGCTGGTCATGGGGGAATACTCTGTAGTTTACGCGGGTCTACGGGACGGTCACCGCCGCCATCGGCCCCACCAGCCACGCCGGGGAGGGCGAGTGGCCGCCGTCGCGCCGACGGGCACCCTCTCGAGCGCGTTGCTGAGGTAGACCAGGCGGAACTTCCCGATCTGGACCTCGTCCCCGCTGGACAGAGCCGTCTCGTCGATTCTCTGCCGGTTGACGTAGGTGCCGTTGAGGCTGCCCATGTCACGCACGGAGAACCGCTCGCCCTGACGGTAGAACTCGGCGTGCCCACGCGACACGGTGACGTCGTCGAGGAAGATGTCGCTCTCCGGATGGCGGCCCGCGCTCGTGGTCTCCTGGTCGAGCAGGAACCGGCTGCCGGCATTCGGCCCTCGTTTGACGAGGAGAAGCGCCGTGTTGGGCGGGAGCGACTCGACTCCCACCTGATCGGCGGCCGGTTCGTCGGCCTGCTCGGCCGCGACGGCCGCCTCGATCGCACTGAACGACATCGTCGACGTCGAGTCTCCGGGCTCATCTGTCACCGGCGGAACACCGTGAGTGAGCGGAGTGCCGCAGTTCGAGCAGAAGCGGGCACCGTCCGGATTGGTGTGACCGCACTGCGTACAGGAAGCGCTCGGCATCGTCGCTCCACCTCCTACCTGTGGCTTCGGGGGTGCCTCGTGCACCGTACCGGCACACGCGTCGAGCATTCGTCCTCCGGTGGCACAACGAGGTCGAGCATTCGTCCTCCGGTGGCACAACGAGACGGTCCGTCCGTGACGCGCCGCCCGTCACGCTACGTACGAACCAGAAACGATCTTGAAGATTTCCCGCCTGAGGGTTGGCGAAACGTTGACTGATCAACACATCGCGGACGGAAAAGGTTCCCGCCTCGATCAGATGTCGACCTGAGAGCCCATGACCACGAGCCGGAGCTCGGGAAGGGCGAAGCGCTCGGCCGGGCTCGCGGCGTTGTTGGCCAGCGCAAGGAACAGGCGCTTGCGCCACATGCGCATGCCGGGCGCCCGGGTCAGCTGCAAGGTCACCTTCGACAGGAAGTACGACGCCTGGTCCGGGTCGATGTTCAGTTCGGCGTCCGTACGGCTCGACGCCAGACGGCGCAGCGCCGCCGGGATGTCCCGGTCGTCCTGGAAGCCGTACCTGAGGGTGACGTGCACGATCCCGTCGTCCCGGTAGCCGAGGTCGTCGACACTGGCGCGGTCGGCCACCGGGACGTGCGGAACGTTCTCGTCCACGGTCGAGACGATCACCACGTGCTCGTGGACGACCCCGTTGTGCTCGACGTTCGCGCGCAGCGCCAGCGGCGTGGTCTCCTTCGTCGGGTGCGGGAAGACCGCGGTGCCCGGCACGCGGACGACGTCCGAGCGGCGGAGGGTCTGGACGAACTCCGGCAACGGGCCCTCCTTGGCCGTACGACGCTCGGTGACGATCTCGCGGCCCCGCTCCCAGGTCTTCATAATCGTGAATACCGACAGCGCGATCAGCAGCGGCAGCCAGCCGCCGTGGGCGACCTTCGTCAGGTTCGCCGCGAAGTAGGTGACCTCCGCCCCGCCGATCACGACCGCCACCACCACGAGCCTCCACCCGGCCCAGCCCCAGTGCACCCGCGCGACCACGAGGAACAGCACGGTGGTGATGATCAGGGTGGCGGTGACGGCCACCCCGTACGCCGTCGCGAGGCGTTCGGAGGAGCGGAAGCCGAGCATCAGGCCCACCACGCCGACGAACAGGATCCAGTTGACGGCCGGCACGTACACCTGCCCGACCTCACGCGGCGACGTGTGCCGGATCCGCAGGTACGGCAGGAAACCGAGCCGTACGGCCTGCCGCGACACCGAGAAGGCCCCGGTGATCACAGCCTGCGAGGCGATCACCGTGGCGAGCGTCGCCAGGACGACCATCGGTACCCGCGCCCAGCCGGGCAGGAGAAGGAAGAACGGGTTCGCGGTGCTGTGCGGGTCGCGCAGGATCAGCGCGCCCTGGCCCAGGTAGTTCAGCGTCAGCGCGGGGAAGACCACCGCGAACCAGGCGCGCCGGATCGGCCGGCGGCCGAAGTGGCCCATGTCCGCGTACAGGGCCTCCGCGCCGGTGATCGACAGCACCACCGCCCCCATCGCGATGAACGCGATGTACGGGTGGTCGAACAAGAACGCGCCCGCGTACGTCGGCGACAGGCCCGCGAGGATGCCGGGACGCCGGAGCACCTCCTGGACGCCCGCCACGGCGATCGCCAGGAACCACAGGACCATCACCGGCCCGAACAGGCTCCCGACCCGGTGCGTGCCCCACCGCTGCGCCACGAACAGCAGCGTCAGGATCGTCGCCGCGACCGGAACCACCACGTGGGACAGGCTGGGTGTGGCCACCTTCAGGCCCTCCACCGCCGACATCACCGAGATCGCCGGCGTGATGACGCTGTCGCCGTAGAACAGCGAGGCGCCGAACACGCCCAGCGCCATGACGGCGGCCGCCCTCCCGCGCACGCCGCCGAGCACCCGGCGTACGAGGGCGGCGAGCGCCATCACCCCGCCCTCACCGTCGTTGTCGGCGCGGAGGATGAAGACCACGTACTTCACCGACACGATGAGCGTGACCGACCAGAACACCAGCGAGATCACGCCGTAGACGTCACCGCTCGTCGGGCGCACCGCCCCGTGGTCGATCGAGAAGACCGTCTGCAGGGCGTACAGGGGACTGGTGCCGATGTCTCCGTACACGACGCCGAGCGCGCCCAGCATCAGCGCCAGTTGCCCGGCGGTCCCGGACGCACCGGAGTGTGAGCCCTGCGACTCTTTGCCGGGAGACGTGCCGGTGACGTGCGCGGAATCTGTCATGGTGCATACCTAACCGGACGGACCTCCCGGTGACCAAAGACGGGATGCACTTCATGGCCGACGTTCCCCAGGTTCAGCTCTCCACCCCCCTGACCTCCTTCTCCGCCACGGACCCCGGCGGCTGGGACCACATGTTCCGGCACGCCCGCCTCCTGGACCGGGCCGGGTTCGACCGGCTCGTGGTGTCGGACCACGTGGTGCTCGGCGAGCGTCTGGAGGAGTACTCCCGGCCGGAGATCGGAGGGCAGGCGGGCGGACGGCAGCCGACGGGACCGGACGGCCACTGGCTGGAGCCGTTGACGACCCTGTCCGTGCTGGCCGGGATGACCTCCCGGATCAGGCTGGGCACCAACATCCTGCTGGCCGCGCTGCGCCGTCCGGTCGTGCTGGCCAAGAGCACCGCCACCCTGGACGTGCTCTCCTCGGGCCGGCTCGACCTGGGCGTGGGCGTCGGCTGGCAGCGTGAGGAGTACGAGGCCGCCGGGCTGAGGTTCGAGGAGCGGGGACGGCTGCTGGATCACACCCTGGAGGTCTGCCGGACGCTCTGGCAGGAGGAGCGGGCGGGCTTCTCGTCCCCGGAGCTCGGCTTCGAGGCGATCCACATGATGCCCAAGCCGACGCGGCCCGGCGGCGTCCCGATCTGGGTCGGCGGAAGCGTCAACTCCCGCGTCGCCGACCGGCTGGCCCGCTTCGGCACCGGCTGGATCCCCTGGGGAGTGGAGGCGGCCGACCTGCCGGCGGCGGTCGGCCGGATGCGGGAGGCACTCGCCGACCGAGGCCGGGATCCGTCCGGCCTCCAGGTCGTGGGCAGGCTCGCCGGGCGGACCCGCCCCGACGGAGAGCTCGACGTCGAACGCACGATGGAGGCCGTGCCCGGTCTGGTGGCCGCGGGAGCGACCGACCTGCGCCTCACCGTGCGGATCCCCGACGACGACGCCGAGGCGCACGACCGGCTGTCCGGCATCGTGGCCGCCTTCCGCGTCGCCGCCGTTTCCTGAGCCGGCCACCGGTCGCACACAACGCACCTGTCGGCCATATACCCGACTGGCCGACACAGGCCCTGTACTAGGTCGAGTCGATCAATCGCGGTAAAGTCCGCATGGGTCTTTTTGGGGCGTGTGTGTACCAGGGGGAAGCGAATGGCGCATTGGGGTCGTCGTGTGCTCACGTGGATGGCCGCC
This sequence comes from Actinoallomurus acaciae, assembly GCF_042429965.1. NCBI lineage: Bacteria > Bacillati > Actinomycetota > Actinomycetes > Streptosporangiales > Thermomonosporaceae > Actinoallomurus > Actinoallomurus acaciae. The sequence continues at coordinate 17,595 of NZ_JBHLZP010000033.1, read as the reverse complement.
GTGATGTTGCTCGGCGGAGGTATCGGATACGTCAGCACAGGCCAGGCGAATGCGGCGTTCAAGCCGCAAGCCGGGCCCGCCTTCAACGATCCCGAAGGCGACACGGCCTCTCAGTACGCGATCATTCGGCGGATCGAGAACAACATCGACACCGCGCCCGCGGGCTCGGTGATCCGGGCCGCGTTCTACAGCATCAATCTGGACGACTTCGCGGACAAACTGATCGCCGCGCACAAACGCGGTGTCTATGTCCAGGTGCTGATGGACCAGCACTCGAAGAATTCGACCTGGTCTCGCCTGGTCTCCGCGCTCGGCGGCAAGGTGAGCACCGCGAGCGCCAGCAGCTACGCGGCCCTGTGCTACGGCGGGTGCGTCGCGCACCACTACACCGACGGGGCGCCGTCGGCCTTCCTGCACACGAAGTTCTTCCTCTTCTCCGGCGGCGGAACGCGCACCGTGACGCTCTCCAGCGCGAACCCCACCGACACGCAGGCCGAGGTCGCCGCGAACAACAGCTACACCGTGGTCGGCAACAACGGCCTCTACAACGCCTACGTCAAGACCTTCACCGACATGGCGAAGGGATCCGCGGGCACGTACAAGCCGAATTACTACTGGACGTACGGCTCGAACCCGAAGGCGTACTACTGGCCCAAGGCCGGCGGCGCCAGTGACACGATCCTGGGCGTGCTGCAACTGGTCACGTGCTCGAAGACCTACCCGAGCCAGGTCCGCGTCGCGATCTTCGAGTGGACCGACAACCGGCTCTCGCTCGCCAAGCAGCTCGCCGGCATGGCGTCCAAGGGCTGCAAGGTCACCGTGGCGTACACCAAGAGCCAGGTCTCCTCGACGGTCCGGTCCACGCTGGCCGACTCCAAGATCGACGTGCGGGACACCACCCACGGCAAGGACGCCGACGGATACGCCGAGCACTACACGCACGACAAGTACCTGCTGATCAACGGCAGGTACAACGGCACGAGCGGGCAGAAGATCGTCCTGACCGGCTCGGCGAACTACACCGCGAACGCGCTCTACCACAACGACGAGTCGGACATGAAGGTCACGAACTCGTCGGTGTACGCGGCGTACCTGGCGAACTTCAACGACCAGCTCGCGGCGATCCCGACGATCACCGCGAAGCAGCAGGCCCTCGGCCAGAAGCCCACGATCCCGGTCAACCCCGAGGAAGCCGCCGACAGCTGATCCTCAGTCGCCTCCGCGGTGCCGCGCGGCGTCGCGGAGGCGGTAGCGGAGCTCGGGGCGGCCGACCTGGCCGTACCGCGGCGCTCGTTCGGCGTGGCCGTGGTCGACGAGGTACTCCAGATAGCGGCGGGCGGTGACACGGGACACGCCCGCCGCCTTCGCCGTCGCCTCGGCGGTCACGCCCTCCTCGGCGCGGAGCAGGATCTCCCGTACGGACTCCAGCGTCGGCGCGCTCACGCCCTTCGGCAGGGCGGATCCGTCGGGGCTGCGAAGAGTGGCGATCGCGCGGTCGACCTCGTCCTGGTCGGTCGCCTCGCCCGGCCGACCGAGCGTGGAGTGGAACCGAGCGTAACGTTCGAGTTTGGCGCGGAACGTGGCGAACGTGAACGGCTTCAGCAGGTACTGCACCACGCCGACGGACACCGCCGACCGGACCGTGGCCAGGTCGCGCGCCGAGGTCACCGCGATCACGTCGGCGAGGTGGCCGGCGGCACGGAGGCGCCGGCAGATCTCCAGGCCGTGACGGTCCGGCAGGTAGAAGTCGAGCAGGACCAGGTCGACGGGTCGCCGATCCAGGACGCGCAGCGCCTCGGCGCCGGAGTGGACCACGTCCACGACGGCGAAGCCGGGCACCCGTTCGACGTAGCGCCGGTGCGCCTCCGCGGCGAGCCGGTCGTCCTCGACGACGAGGACCTCGATCATGCGTTCACCTCCTCGTGCAGTGGAAGCGTGACGGTGAACACCGCGCCGACGTCGCGGTCCACGTTCACGTGCCCACCGTGCCGGGCGACCGCCTGCGCGACGAGGGCGAGGCCCAGCCCCCGGCCGGACGGCCGGGCTTCGGGCTTGGTCGACCAGCCGCGCCGGAACACGTTCCGTACGGCGTCGTTCTCGAGGCCACGGCCGGTGTCGGCGACCCGCAGGACGAGCGCCCCGACGTCGGCCCGGACGGTGACGAAGACCCTCGGCGGGCGTCCTTCGCCGTCGGCCGCCGCGTCGATGGCGTTGTCGACCAGGTTCCCCAGAATCGTCACCAGGTCGCGCGCCTCAAGACCGTCCGGTATCGCCTCATCGTCGACCCGGGTGTCGGGCGTGACGACGAGTTCGACGCCTCTCTCGTTCGCCTGCGCGGCCTTGCCCAGCAGCAGCGCGGCGAGCACCGGCTCGGCGACCGCCTCCATCAGCTGGTCGGTGAACCGCTGCGCGATCTCCAGCTCGGCCGTGGCGAACTCCACGGCCTCGTCCGTACGGCCGAGCTCGATGAGGGAGACGACGGTGTGCAGCCGGTTGGCGGCCTCGTGCGTCTGCGAGCGCAGCGACTCGGCGAAGCCGCGCACGGAGTCCAGCTCACCGCTCAGGGCCTGCAGTTCCGTGTGGTCGCGAAGGGTGACGACGCCGCCGAGGTCGCGGGTGCCCGAGGTGACGGCGGACTTGTTGACCACGACGACGCGGTCGAGGGTCAGGTGGATCTCATCGACGCACGGTACGTCCCCCGACAGGGCCGCGGTGAGCGCCTCCGGAAGCCCCACATCGGCCACGTGCCGGCCCTCCACATCGGCGGGGAGACCGAACAGCTCGCGCGCGCCGTCGTTGGCCAGGACGACGCGATGGTCCGGGCTGAGCAGCAGCAGTCCCTCCCGCACGGTGTGCAGGATCGCGTGGTGGTACTCATACATCCGGCTCAGCTCGGCGGTGCTCATTCCGTGCGTGTGCCGCCGCAGCCGCGCGTTGGCCAGGTAGGTGCCCGTACCGCCGACGGCGAGGGCGATCAGGGCGACCGCGATCAGGGCCAGCACCTGGGCCCTGACCTGCGCGCTGAGGGTCCGTACGGTGATCCCCACGCTGACCAGCGCGACGACCTGGTGCTGCGGGCCGAAGACCGGGGTCACCACACGGACGGAGGGCCCGAGCGTCCCGGTGTAGGTCTCGGTGAACGTGTGCCCGGCGAGCGCTCGCCCGGTGTGACCGAGGAAACGCTTGCCGATCATCGCGGGGTTGGGATGGGTGTACCGGATGCCGTCCGGCCTCATGATCGTCACGAACTCGACACCCGTGTCGTGCTGGACCCGGTCGGCGTACGGCTGGAGCACCCTGGACGGGTCGGCACCGGCCACGGCCGCGGCCGTCATCGGCGCGTCCGCGATGCCGACCGCCACGGCGATGACCTGGCGACGGGCCGAGTCGACCGTGCCGCGCTCGGCCTGCACCGAGGCGAGGCCGGCGCCGCCGGTCACGATGACGGCGACGACGATCGCCTGCATGAGGAAGAGCTGCCCCGCCAGGCTGCGACGCCGATGTCCAGGGGATGGGTGACGCATCTCGTCAGTGTGCCTGCGCTCACGCTGCTCGTTACAGACGTGTGAAGGCGGATTTTCGTGAACGTAATGAACGAAAACGTGACCTGAGTCACCCCACGCCGCATAGTCCTTGCAGATTTCGGCCGCTGGAGCCACGAGCAAGGAGATCGGATGTCCGTCGAAACCTCGCCGGTAGGGCCGCGCCCCCGCAGACGCGACCGCACGCACTTCCTCTACCTCGCGGTGGTCGCCGCGGTGATCGCCGGTGTCGTGGTGGGTCTGGCGGCACCGGGCTTCGCCACCGAGCTCAAGCCGCTCGGCACCGGGTTCGTGAACCTCATCAAAATGATGATCAGCCCGATCATCTTCTGCACGATCGTGCTGGGCGTCGGCTCGGTCGCCCGTGCCGCGAAGGTCGGCGCGGTCGGCGGCCTCGCCCTGGCCTACTTCATGATCCTCTCGACGTTCGCGCTGGCCATCGGCCTCATCGTCGGCAACATCCTGCATCCCGGAGCCGGTCTGCACCTGACCGACGCCGCGCGGCACGCCGGCCACGAACAGGTCGGCGAGGGCAGTACGGGGACAGTCGACTTCCTTCTCGGCATCATCCCGACGACGCTGGTGTCGGCCTTCACCGAGGGGCAGGTGCTGCAGACGCTGCTCGTCGCCCTGCTCGTCGGGTTCGGCCTGCAGGCGATGGGCGACACGGGCCGGCCCGTCCTGCGCGGGCTGGAGCACGTCCAGCGCCTGGTGTTCCGCGTCCTGGCGATCATCATGTGGGCGGCGCCGGTCGGCGCGTTCGGCGCGATGGCGGCCGTGGTCGGCGCGAGCGGCGTCGACGCCCTGAAGGGCCTCGTGATGATGATGGTGGCCTTCTACGTCACCTGCGTGCTGTTCGTGGTGGTCGTGCTCGGCTCGCTGCTGTGGCTCGTGGCGCGGGTGAACCTGTTCTCGCTCCTGCGCTACCTCGCCCGGGAGTTCCTGCTCATCCTGTCCACGTCGTCCTCGGAGAGCGCGCTGCCACGGCTCATCGCGAAGATGGAGCACCTCGGCGTGAGCCGGCCGGTCGTCGGCATCACCGTGCCGACCGGGTACTCCTTCAACCTGGACGGTACGGCGATCTACCTGACGATGGCGTCGCTGTTCATCGCCTCCGCGACCGACGCTCCGCTGTCGATCGGCGAGCAGATATCGCTGCTGCTGTTCATGGTCGTCGCCTCGAAGGGCGCCGCCGGCGTGACCGGCGCCGGTCTGGCCACACTGGCCGGAGGTCTGCAGTCGCACCGGCCCGCACTCGTCGATGGCGTCGGCCTCATCGTCGGCATCGACCGGTTCATGTCCGAGGCACGGGCGCTGACGAACTTCGCCGGCAACGCGGTCGCGACGGTGATCATCGGCAAGCTGACCGGGGAGTTCGACCGGGATCGAGCGCGGCTGGTGCTGGCCGGCCGGGACCCGTTCGACGAGACGACCCAGCTGGACGACGCCCCCTCGCGGCCGGACGCCGTCCGCGACTCGCGGGCCGGCGGCTCACCCGCCGTCGCGGGCGCGGACATCTGAGGAGCACCTGGTGAGACTCCCCGTTCGTACGGCCGCCGCCGTCTCCTTCGCCCTCACCCTGTGCGGCGCCGCCGCCGCTCCCGCGATGGCGCAGGCCGGGAGGGTCGTCGACCGCCCGCTGCCGACGACCGGCTGCGGCAAGGCGCCGTCGGTACGACCCGGCAGCTCGTCGACGGAGTACCTGGTCTCCGGAGGAGTCCGGCGCGGCTACCTGCTGCACGTACCGGACCGCTACGACCCGCGCCGGCCGTACGCGCTGGTGCTGTCCTTCCACGGCCACAAGCGCACGTCGGCCTACCAGGAGGAGCTGACCGGCATGTCGGCCCTGAACGCCGTCACGGTGTACCCCCAGGGCCTGGTCGGCACCGACGGGCAGACCGCGTGGCAGGGCGCACCGTACTCCGCCGACGTCGACGACGTGCTGTTCACCAGCGACCTGATCACTCGGCTGCAGGGCGGCTACTGCGTCGACCCGCACCGGATCTACGCCGCCGGCAAGTCCAACGGCGGTGGCTTCACCGGCGTCCTCGCATGCCGCATGGCCGGGCGCATCGCCGCCTTCGCCCCGGTGTCCGGCGCCTTCTATCCCCAGGGCGGCCCCTGCGCGCCGTCCCGCCCGGTCCCGATCGCGGACTTCCACGGCACCGCGGACACCACGATCCCCTACGACGGCGACCCGGCCAGGGGACTGCCGGACCTCCCGTCCTGGCTGAGCGCCTGGGCGGCCCGCGACCGCTGCCTGCCGCGGCCGGCCGAACACGTGATCGCCGGGAACGTGACGGTCCAGGACTGGCGAGGCTGCGCACGCCGGAGCACAGTGCGGCACTACCGCGTCACGGGCGCGGGTCACGTCTGGCCGAGCACGAGCCCCAACCTGGACTCCCCCACCCCGACCTCCATCGACGCCACCCCGTTGATCTGGGATTTCTTCCGGCGAAACCCGCTTCCGGCGGCTTGAGCGTCGAAGCCCGGCCGTCGGCGTGTGGATCACGGCGGCGTCACCGGGACGGGGGACGATGTGCGGGATCGTACGAAGAGCCGGTTCGCCGGATCGCCGCGGCCGCCGCGAAGGTGAGGGCCGCCAGCACGCAGTACGAGACCGGGTACCCGCCGGTCAGGCGGGCGAGGAGTGCGCCGCCTCCGGGAGCCAGCGCGATGGCGACGGTAATCGGAGCGGTGAAGACGCCGTTGATGTGGCCGAACGCGCGTGTGCCCCAGTGGTCGGCGACCGTCGTGGCCTGGAGCAGCGTGAACATGCCGCGTGCCGCGCCCGCGAGGACGGCCACGGCGATCAGCGCCGTGGCCGGTCCGGGGAGGACGCCCAGGACGACGATGGTGGCCGCTCCGGCGGTCAGGATGACGGTGGCGCGGCCGGACGGAGCGGCGCGGGCGGCCAGCCGTGGGTAGCCCAGCCGCCCGAGCACCTGGCCCGCGCCGCAGAGGCCGAGGGCGACGGCGGCCAGATGGGTGCCCATCCCGTCGGAGGTGAGCAGCGGGACGAGGTTCACGGTGGCGGAGTAGCTCCCGAACGCGGCGAAGGTCATCGCGGCCGTCAGGACGACGAACGGCCCGCTGCGGACGACCGCCCGTGCATGGGCGTCCCGCTCGTACGGGACGCCGCGGGTCCGGCGCTGCCGCCAGGGCGGCGTCAGGCACAGGACGTGCAGCGGCACGGTGACCACGGCCAGGATCACGGCGAGCGCGAGGTAGGTGCCGCGCCAGGTCAGGTGGTCCAGCAGGAGCGCGGTCAGCGGGGCGAAGACCGTACTGGCGAACCCGCCGGCGAGCGTGACCGCGGTGAGCGCGCGCACGCGGTCGGGACCGTACCAGCCGGTGAGCGCGGTGAAGGCCGGCTGGTAGAGCACGGCCGACTGGGCGAGGCCGGCGAGGACCCAGGCGGCGAAGAAGAGCGGCAGGCTCGGCGCGGCGGCGATCGCCACGACGGCGGCGACGCCGACGATCGACCCGGTGGTCATGACCGGCCGGGGGCCGTGGGCGTCGATGAGGCGGCCGACGAGGATGCCGGCGAGGGCGGAGACGACCGCGCCGGCGGAGAAGGCCGCCATGGCGGTCGCGGTCGACCAGCCCGTGTCGCGGGTGAGCGACGACAGCGTCACCGGGAACGCGTAGTACAGCACGCCCCAGCTGGTGACCTCGGTGACGCACAGGCCGATCAGCACGCGCCGCGGCGGCCTCGCCCCAGTGGCCCGGTCCGCCGCCGTCTCGGCACGCGCGCTCGACCGCGGCATCCGCCTCCCGACACGACTCAGAGGGGCCGAAAGTCCCGGGGAAGCAGGGTCCCTGGGCTCTCCGATCTTTTCTGCGTTCCCCGCACCCTTGAGGAGGAAACAGGAGGTCGGTCATGCACATCATCCCTGGGCCGCGGTACGTGCTCGTCGGTTTCGACGGGTCGCCCAACTCCGCGGAGGCGCTGCGGCGGGCGGCGGCGGAGGCCCGCCGGCGCAACGCCCGTCTCGACGTCGTCCGGGTCATCTCGCGCGACGGCGGCCCGCTGCGCCGGCCGAAGGCGTGGTTCCGGCTGCGCGACGAGGTCGCGCGCCTGCTCCCCCGCACGCAGCACGTGACCACTCGTCTGCGGATCGCCCGGGGTGAACCCGGCGCGCAGCTGGCGCGCCTGGCCGGCCGCGCGGAGGTGCTCGTGGTCGGCTCGCGGCCGAACTCCCGGCACGGCGAACTGTTCGGCGGCGACACCGTACCCACCGTGCTCTCGAACGCGCGCTGCGGCGTCATCATCTGCGAGGACGGTGCGGAGGACTGATCGCCGACGCGAAGAAGGCCCGCCGGACCTGATCCGGCGGGCTTTTCGCCGTGGGTCGGGGCCGACGGACGCGTCGGCGGCCCACCTCGGGGTCAGCGCGGGCCGATTCGCATCCCCGACGCGTGCTGCACCCGGATGCGGAGCGCGGGGGGCCGCCCCGGCGGCCCGGAACAGGGCCGCGGGATCGGCCCGCCGGTGAGGACCGCCCGGCCGATGACGGTGACGGACCATCCGAGCAGGGTGTCCGGGTCGACGTCGTCCGCCTGGAAGGCCACGATGCTGCCGCCGATCGCCGCGCCGAGCATCGCCGCCGCGCGGACCGTGACCACGTCACCGTCGAGTACGAAGGTCACCGGCGTGACGGCGGGCAGCGCCCGGTCCGTGTGGACGATCCGCCCGATCGACGCGGTGGCCAGCAGGGCCAGGCACTGCTCACGGCCGAAGGTTCCGTTGCCGCCCGTCGGCCCGGCCGGGCCGCTCACGCTGGAACTCATGGTCTCTCCAGGAAAAATGGTCTCTCCAGGAAAAAGGGGAAGGGGAGCGGGCTCTCACCGCTCCCCTTTCGTCTTCGTCGCTACTTGAGGACGGGGAACCGCTGGACGAGGCGGGTCCGGCTCCACCAGCCGCCGAGACCGAGCGTGTCTCCCGCGCCGACCAGGGCCAGGCCGACGACGACCAGCGCGTAGACGAGGTGGTCGTCGACGAAGACGTTGCTGTCCGGAGGGAGGACGACGCTCCACATCATGACCAGCATGACCACACCCGCGCCGGCCGCGACGCGCATGCCGATGCCCAGGAGCAGCGCCGCGCCGATCCCCGCCAGGCCGAGCATGAACAGCCAGTCGGCCCAGCCGGCGCCGGCGATGGAGTGGTAGAAGCCCTTGAAGGGTCCGGCCGCCGAGAACTTCAGGAATCCCAGGGTCGGGTGGCCACCGTGGATCCACGCCTGCTTGCCCGGTGTGCCGTGGCCGAGGCCGAACAACTTGTCCAAGAAAGCCCAGAAGAACACGAAGCCGAGGAACAGCCGGGCGGTCGCCCAAACGTAACGGGCGGCGGTTCGGGACTGGGCCGGGTCCGTACGGTTAACGGTGCGGGGGCGCTCCGTCCGGGGGTCGGTGACGGGCATGTCTTCCACCTCTTTTCGCACCGGAACGTTTCCGGCTGCCCTTACCTAACGCCATGAGGCCGGGGGCTCCGCAGAGGCGAAAGCAGGGGCCCGCGCGGGACCTTCGTCCCGCGCCGGACCACCGTGGCGCGCCGCGTGGTCAGGTCGTGAGCGGTACGCGCCATTCGAGGACGGTCCCGCCCGTCCCGGAACGGATGTCGAAGGTGCCCCCGAGCCGCCGCGCGCGGTCGTCGAGGTTCGCCAGGCCGCTGCGGCGGCCGGTCTCGGTGAGACCGACGCCATCGTCGGCGACCCGCAGCAGCAGGTCGGAATCGGCGGCGATGGTCACGTCCACCCGCGAGGCGTGCGCGTGACGCGCGGCGTTCGACAGTGCCTCGCGCAGAACCGCGACGAGGTTGTCGCCGACCGTCTCGTCGACGACCGTGTCCAGCAGCCCGTCGAGCCGCACCGCGGGCGCGAACCCCAGGCTCTCGCCCGCACCCTCGATGACGCCGAACAGGCGTGACCGCAGAGTCGGCTCGTCATCGGCCGAGGTCTGCAGCGCGAAGATGGTCGAGCGGATCTGCCGGATCGTGTCGTCCAGGTCGTCCACGGCCCGCTGGACACGGACCGCGACGTCGGGCTTCTTGGTGATCTTGATGGCGCTCATCAGCGTCATGGCGATGGCGAACAGCCGCTGGATGACCGTGTCGTGCAGATCCTTGGCGATGCGGTCGCGGTCTTCGAAGACGACCAGCCGCTCGACGTCCCTGCGGCGCTCGGCCAACTCCAGCGCGACGGCCGCCTGCGCCGCGAATGTCTCCAGCAGCCGTCGCACGGGTTCGGCGAACGACGCCTTGCCCGGCGCGTTGGCGACCGACAGCACACCGCGCGCGGCCGTTCCCGCGCCCAGCGGCACGGCCAGCACCGGCCCCAGCGGAACACGCGTCGCGACGCCGGACCGGCGAGCCTCCTCGCCGGCGTCGAGCGACGCCAGCGACGTGCCCGTGCGGTAGACCCGGCCGGTGAGCGTGTCATCGAGCGGTGTCCGCAGGTGTCTGAGCTCGTCGGCGTGCCGCCCGTCGGCGGCCCTGACCTCCAGTTCCTCCGTGGCCTCGTACGCGAGCGCGACCGTCGCCAGATCGGCGTCGCAGATCTCGCGGGCCCGCCGGACCACCAGGTGCAGGACGTCGTCCGGCTCGGTGCCCGACAGCAGGGCCGTGGACACCTCCGCGTTGGCCTCCAGCCAGCGCTCGCGCCGGCGCGCCTCCTGGTAGAGCCGGGCGTTCTCGATCGCCACGCCGGCGGCGGTGGCGAGCGCCGAGACGACGCTCTCGTCGTCGTCGTCGAACTCCTCGCCGTCGGCCTTCTCGGTCAGGTAGAGGTTGCCGAACACCTCGTCGCGAACCCGGATGGGGACGCCGAGGAACCTGCGCATCGGCGGATGGTTCTCCGGGAAGCCGTAGGACTCGGGATGCGCGGTCAGGTCCGCCAGCCGGATCGGCCGCGGCTCCTTGATGAGCAGGCCGAGGATGCCCAGGCCGTGCGGCCAGTGGTCCAGGGCGTCGATCTGCTCCTGCGTCACGCCGACCGTGATGAACTGGACCAGCCGGTCGTCCTCCCCGATCACGCCGAGCGCCCCGTACCGGGCGTCCACCAGCGTGGTCGCCGCCTCGACGATGCTGCGCAGCACGGTCTCCAGGTCCAGGTCACCGCCGATGGACACGATGGCCTCGAGAAGGCCGTGCATCCGGTCGCGCGTGTTCAACACGGTCGAGAGCCGGCTCTGCAACTCGGTGAGCAGGTCGTCGAGCCGCAACTGCGGGAGTACCGGGCGAGCACGATCCTCGCCCGGCCGGTTCTGGACAGACACAGGGGCGTATTCCTCTCTCGCGACGGGCCTCCCATTGTCCCGATCCATCCCGGCCTGCGGGAGGGGGCCGGGTGTGCCTGTCGGACCCGGCACGCGATGAGTACCGTCGTGGCCATGACCACCCCCATCAAGGTCTTCCTCCTCGACGACCACGAGGTCGTACGGCGTGGGGTCGCCGCGCTGCTGGAGTCCGAGCCCGACATCGAGGTCGTGGGCGAGGCCGGCACGGCGAGCAGCGCGCTGGCCCGGATCCCGGCGCTGCGGCCCGACGTCGCCGTGCTGGACGTACGGCTGCCGGACGGCGACGGCGTGACGGTGTGCCGGGAGCTGCGGTCGCGGATGCCCGAGCTCGCCTGCCTGATGCTCACCTCCTTCTCCGACGAGGAGGCGCTGATCGACGCGGTGATGGCCGGGGCCGCCGGGTACGTGCTCAAGCAGATCCACGGGTCTGACCTGGTCGGCGCCGTCCGTACGGTCGCGGCCGGCGGGTCGCTCCTCGACGCGCGCAGCACCACACTGGTGATGCGGCGCATGCGCGAACGCCCGCGCGAAGACCCGCTCGCCTCCCTGACCGAGCAGGAACGCCGGATCCTCGATCTGATCGGCGACGGGCTCACCAACCGGCAGATCGGCGAACACCTCTTCCTGGCCGAGAAGACCGTCAAGAACTACGTCTCCAGCATCTTCACCAAGCTCGACATGCGCCGCCGCACGCAGGCCGCGACCTTCATCACCCGGCTCCGCAGCGAATCCGACTCCCGCGCCCCCTCCGAGGAGTGACGCCGTAAGGCACCCCCGCGACAGGACCTTGGTCCCTCACTCGTACCGCCGCCGGATGGTGGGCTTGGGCACGAACCGGTCCGGACCACCCGGCCGGGGTACACCCCTGACCTGACGCCGAGACAAGGGAAACTGCCATGCTCACCGATGAGGAGATCCGGCCGATCGACGCCTGGTGGCGTGCGGCGAACTACCTGTCCGCGGGCCAGATCTACCTGCGCGCGAACCCGCTGCTGCGTGAGCCGCTGCGCCGGGAGGACATCAAGCCCCGGCTGCTGGGGCACTGGGGCACCTCGCCGGGTCTGAACTTCTGCTACGCCCACCTGAACCGCGTCATCACCGCGCACGACCTGGACATGATCTACATCATGGGGCCGGGGCACGGCGGCCCGGCGGCGGTCGCGAACGCGTGGCTGGAGGGCACCTACTCGGAGGTGTATCCGCGGGTGTCCCGGGACGCGACCGGGATGGAGCGGCTGTTCCGGCAGTTCTCCTACCCCGGCGGCATCCCCAGCCACGTCGCGCCCGAGACCCCGGGCTCCATCCACGAGGGTGGCGAGCTCGGTTACTCCCTCGCGCACGCGTACGGCGCAGCCTTCGACAACCCCGACCTGATCGTGGCCTGCATCGTCGGCGACGGTGAGGCCGAGACCGGGCCGCTGGCCACGAGCTGGCACTCCAACAAGTTCCTCGACCCGATGAAGGACGGCGCGGTCCTGCCGATCCTGCACCTGAACGGCTACAAGATCGCCAATCCGACCGTGCTCGCGCGGATCTCGGATCGCGAACTGGAGGCGCTGCTGGAGGGGTACGGTCACCGCCCGATCGTCGTCCGCGGCGACGAGCCGGCGGCGATGCACCGGCAGATGGCGGAGGCGCTGGACGAGGCGATCGGCGAGATCCTCGCCATCCGGCGGGACGCACGGCAGGAGGGCAGGGCCGGGCGGCCGCGATGGCCGATGATCGTGCTGCGCACGCCGAAGGGCTGGACCGGCCCGAAGGAGGTCGACGGGCTGCCGGTCGAGGGCACCTGGCGCGCCCACCAGGTGCCGCTCGCGGGCGTACGGGACAATCCGGCACACCTGGCGCAGCTGGAGGCGTGGCTGCGGTCGTACCGCCCCGAGGAGCTGTTCGACGCCGACGGGCGGCCGGTCGCCGGCGTGCTGGCGCCGCCCCCGGCCGGGAACCGGCGGATGAGCGCGAACCCGCACGCGAACGGCGGTCTGCTGCTGCGCGATCTCGAACTGCCGGACTTTCACGCGTACACCGTCGCGGTCGACGCACCCGGCACCAGGTCCACCGAGCCGACCCGCGCCCTCGGCGCGTACCTGCGCGACGTCGTCGCCGACAACCGGGACAACTTCCGCATCACCGGCCCGGACGAGACCGCCTCCAACCGGCTGTCCGCGGTGTTCGAGGTCACCGACCGGGTCTGGGAGGCCGACGTCCTCGACGTGGATGAGCATCTCGGGCCGCACGGCCAGGTCATGGAGGTGCTGAGCGAACACCTGTGCCAGGGCTGGCTGGAGGGTTACCTGCTGACCGGACGGCACGGCCTGTTCAACTCCTACGAGGCGTTCATCCACATCGTCGACGCGATGTTCAACCAGCACGCCAAGTGGCTGGAGACCACCCGGAAGATCCCCTGGCGGCGGCCGATCGCGTCGCTGAACTACCTGCTGTCCTCGCACGTCTGGCGTCAGGACCACAACGGCTTCACCCACCAGGACCCCGGCTTCCTCGACATCGTGATGAACAAGAAGCCCGAGGTCATCCGGGTCTACCTGCCGCCGGACGCCAACACTCTGCTGTCGACGGCGGACCACTGCCTGCGCTCCCGCGACTACGTCAACGTCATCGTCGCGGGCAAGCAGCCGGCGCTCGACTGGCTGTCGCCCGAGGACGCCGTGCTGCACTGCACCCGCGGCATCGGCATCTGGGAGTGGGCCTCCGTCGACGGCGGCACGAATCCCGACGTCGTCCTCGCCTGCGCGGGCGACATCCCCACGCTGGAGACGCTCGCCGCCGTGGACCTGCTCCGGCGGCACTTCCCCGAGCTTCGGGTCCGGGTCGTCAACGTGGTCGACCTGATGCGCCTCCAGCCCGACACCGAACATCCCCACGGGCTGTCCGATCGGGAGTTCGACGCGATCTTCACGGTCGACCGGCCGGTGATCTTCGCGTTCCACGGCTACCCGTACCTGATCCACCGCCTCACCTACCGGCGCCACGGCCACCACAACCTCCACGTCCGCGGTTACAAGGAGGAGGGCACGACCACGACGCCGTTCGACATGGTCATGCTCAACGACCTCGACCGGTTCCACATCGTCATGGACGTCATCGACCGGGTCCCCTCCCTCGGCGGCCGGGTCGCGAACGTCCGGCAGGAGATGGCGGACGCGCGGCTGCGCGCCCGCGCGTACACCCGGGAGCACGGCGAGGACATGCCGGAGATCTCCGGCTGGACCTGGCCCTACGCCACCCCCACGGCCTGAACGGAGGCGCCGCGTGCGGATCCTCGTGGTCAACGCCGGGTCGTCCAGCCTGAAACTCAGCCTGCTCGACCACGACGACACCCTCCTCGCCCGGCCGGACGACCTGGACGACCTGCGCGGCCTGCCCGCGCCGGACGCCATCGGGCACCGCGTCGTCCACGGCGGCGCGGACTTCACCGACCCCGTCCTGATCGACGACGACGTCGAGGCGCGCCTGCGCGCCCTGACCGAGCTGGCGCCCCTGCACCAGCCCAAGTCCCTGCACGGCATCGAGGCCGTACGCGCGGTGCTGCCCGGAGTCCCGGAGGTCGCCTGCTTCGACACCGCCTTCCACGCCCACCTGCCCGAGGCCGCCGCGACGTACGCGCTGCCCGCCGCGTGGCGGAAGGAGTACCGCATCCGGCGGTACGGCTTCCACGGCCTCTCGCACGCGTACGCCACACGGCGGGCCGGTGAGCTGCTCGGCGGCGTGCCCGACCGGCTCGTCGTCTGCCACCTCGGCGCCGGAGCGTCCCTGTGCGCGGTGGCGCGGGGGCGCTCCGTCGACACGACCATGGGCTTCACGCCGCTGGAGGGCCTGGTCATGGCCACCCGCTCCGGCAGCGTCGACCCCGGCCTGCTGCTCTGGCTCCAGGAGCACAAGGGGCTCACGCCCGCCGAACTCGCCGACGCCCTCGAACACCACTCCGGGCTGCTCGCCCTCACCGGCACCGCCGACATGCGCGAGATCGGCGACGGCCTCGGCCTGGAGGTCTACCTCCACCACCTGCGCGCCGGCATCGCCGCGATGGCCGCCGCACTCGGCGGGCTGGACACGCTGGTGTTCACCGGCGGCGTCGGCGAGCACGCGGTGGGCGTGCGGCGCCGCGCGGCCGAGGGGCTGGGCTTCCTCGGCATCGCGCTCGACCCGGCGCGCGAGGACACCACCGACGCCGAGATCGGCCGCGCCGAAGCCCCCGTGCGCACCCTGGTCATCACGTCGCGCGAGGACCTCGAGATCGCCGCCGGGGTCCGCGCGGTGCTGAAGCCGTGAGCCGAGCCGGCCCGGACGGGCCTTGAGGTCCCTCTCCTCAGGCCGACGGCGCGCCGGGTGCTCGGCCGACGGCCTTGCGGTACCGCCCCGGGGTGATACCGAACTCCCGCTGGAAGGCGTGGGAGAGCGCGTACGGGCTGCCGTACCCGACCCGGCCGGCGATGGAGGCCAGGGTGTCCGAGGTGTCCCGGAGCAGGGTGGCGGTGAGAATGATCCGCCACCACGTGAGGTACGCCATCGGCGGGCGCCCGACCAGGCCGGTGAACCGGCGCGCCAGAGTGGGGCGGGAGACGTTCACCCTCGCGGCCAGGCGCTCGGTGGTCCATGGGGCGGCCGGATCGGAGTGCAGCGCCCGCAGGGCGGCGGCCGTCACCGGGTCCCCCAGGGCGCGGGGCCAGGCTCCGCTGGTGGCCTCGGTCATCCAGGAGCGGATCATGTAGACGAGGAGCAGGTCGAGCAGGTTCGGCAGCGCGATGCAGGAGCCGGGCCGGCCGTCATCCAGCTCACCGGTGAGCAGGTCGATGGCGGCGCGCAGTTCGAGGTGGCCGCCCACGCGGCGGGGAAGGTGAACGACCTGGGGCATCTCCGCCAGAAGCGGGTGGATGCGGTTGCAGTCGAGCCGGTACCGGCCGCAGAGGATCTCCGTCTCGCCGCGCTCGGGCCGAGTTCGGGGCCTGGTTCCCGCGAGCCACCGCCCCGGTGACGCCGCGCCTTCCGCGTCGGTGGGGGAGCCGGTGAGCACATGGCCGGTGCCATGGGGCAGCAGCACCGCGTCACCCACGCCGAGGGACACCGGGTCGCCGCCGTCGGGAAGCAGCCGGCAACCGCCCTTCAACACCACGTGAAAGCCCGCGCCGCCGAACCGGTCCAGCCGCGTGCGCCACCTGCCGCTCATCCGCACCCGGTCGGACGAGGGGTGCGCCAGCCGCATGGCGGAGATCGCGTCGCTCACCACATCCATCCAGGGAATGTAGCCTCCATGAGACGGATGCGTATCTCGGTGAGCCGGATGCGCATTGAGACGCTCATCCGGCCTTCCTAGGGTCGCGTGCATGACGGACGAAAGCGTGCACCGCCTCGTGCTGGGCGATGTCGAGGTCATCCGGGTCGTGGAGTGGCAGGGCCCGTTCGTGCCCGTCTCCGACCTGCTCGCGGAGACGGCCGACGAGGTGTGGACGGACAATGAGGACTGGCTGGCGCCGGACCACTGGGAGCCGGACACCGGCCGGACGGTGATGGCGCTGCAGACCTGGGCGCTCCGCAGCGGCGGACGGACCGTTCTGGTCGACACCGGAGTGGGCAGGGGGCGCGAACGACCGGGCTCACCGCCGTTCCACCACTGGCAAGGCGATCTTCTCGGCCGCCTGGCGAAGGCCGGCATCCGCCCCCAGGATGTCGACGTCGTCGTCAACACGCACCTGCACATCGACCACGTCGGCGGGAACACCGTCGAGGCGGACGGAGAGTGGATACCGGCGTTCGCCAATGCCCGGTACCTCATCCCGGCCGCCGACGACCTCCACTTCGGCCCGGACGGCGCGTACGGCCACGGCTCGCAGGCGGACGGCCGCCTGATCTACGAGGACAGCATCGCGCCCATCCACCGGGCCGGACAGGCCGTGCGCTGGGACGGTCTCCACCGCATCGACGAGCACCTCACCCTGGAGTCCGCGCCCGGCCACACGCCCGGCTCGTCCGTGTTGCGGCTGGCCTCCGGCAGCGACCGGGCCGTCTTCGTCGGCGACCTGCTGCACAGCCCGGTACAGATCCTCCAGCCGTGCTGCAACAGCAACGCCTGCCTGGACTCGAGGCAAGCCGTGGCGAGCCGCCTGCGCGTCCTCCAGCGGGCAGCCGACCGGCGGGAGCTGCTGGTTCCCGCGCACTTCGCCGGTGCCGCCGGTGCCGTGGAGGTCCGGCGGGAGGGCGGCGGGTTCGCCCTGGGCCCCTGGGCAACGGGGTCGCCGTCGGATTCTTGATGACCGAAGGGCCCGGCCCGCAGGCCGCACCCGCGGAGCGAGCCGCGCACCGGCGGAACGCCTTCTCCCTCCGCTGAGCCGGTCTCCCAACGGCCCCGTACCCGGCGAAGGCGTCCTCGTGGTGAGGTCGCCGAAGCGCCGCCGGTCGAACGCTCCAGACCTGGCTATAGGCTCGGTCGTGAGCAGACGATTGGGACATTCCGCCGCGCGAGGCCGCGGCCGTCCCCGGGGCCGGAAGGGCGAGGGCGGTGACGGACGAGCGTACGCGTCGGCGGTGGCCGGCGGTGCCGCTACCTGTCGCGCTGCTGCTCGCGCTCTGCGCGATCCTCACCCCCGCGCTCGCCTCCATCGGCGATGGCATGGCCGCCGCGTCCCCGGCGAAGGCCGAGATGGCGGTGACGGGAGCCGCCGGCCCGCTGCTCCGGCCCGGTGCCGTGCCCCGGCTCGACAACGCCGAGAGCAAGCCGCTGCCGGCCGCCGCCCTGCCG
>NZ_JBHLZP010000032.1:0-31115 GCF_042429965.1 Actinoallomurus acaciae | reverse complement strand
CGCCGGCGGGCCGACCACCGCGGCCGGCGGATCGCGCTGCGCGCGACCCTGGCGCGGTCCCGGCGCACCGGCTGGGAACCCGTCGAGCTGGTCCGCGAACGCGCGGTCGACCGACCGCGTCGCGTCGTGATGCTCTGCGACGTCAGCCAGTCCATGCAGGCGCAGACGCCGGCCTACTTCCACCTCATGCGCGCTCTCGCGCTGACCTCGGACGCCGAGCTGTTCGCGTTCTCCACGACGTTGACGCGGCTGACGGCCGTCCTGCGGCACCGGTCCGCGGAGGTCACCGTCGAGCAGGCCACGGCCCGGGTCTTCGACCGGTTCGGCGGTACCCGGATCGCCACCAACGTCCGGGCCCTGCTGTCCTCACACCACGGCGAGAAGCTCCGGGGAGCCGTCGTGATCATCGGCTCGGACGGCTGGGACAGCGACCCGCCGGAGGAGCTGGCGACCGCGATGTCCCGCCTGCGCCGACGCGCGTACCGCGTGACCTGGATGAACCCGCGGGCCGCCGCCCCCGGGTTCGAACCGCGCGTCGCCGCCATGGCCGCCGCCCTCCCCTACTGCGACGACCTGCTACCGGGCGACACCTTCCGGTCCCTGCGGCAGGTGATCGCGACGATCGCACGGGTCCGGCTTTCTGGAGCGTGACCGACCGGATCCGGGGAGTACCTTTTACGCGTGACCCCCTCCCAGCTACGCGCGTACGCCGCCGTGGTGCGGAACGGCTCGGTCAAGGGGGCCGCGGCCGAGCTCGGCGTCTCGGAGGCGGCCATCTCCCTGCACGCCGGGCAGCTCCGCAAGGAGCTCGGCGACCAGCTCTTCACCCGCACCGCCTCCGGACTCGCGTTCACCCCCGGCGGCCTGCGGCTCGCGAGCCGCGCGGTCGAGATGCTCAACCTGCAAGAACGCACGGTCATCGAGGTGAGCCAGGCGGCGAGCGGCCGGCGGCTGCTGCGCGTCGCCGCGTCCAGCCTGTTCGCCGAGTACGCCGCGCCAGGCCTGATCGAGCTGTTCGCCGGCCGCGCGGCCGACCTGGAGGTCGAGCTGAGCGTGCACGACCCGCGCAAGTTCGGCACGGTGCTGAACGCCCGGGCGGTGGACGTCGCGTTCGGCCCGCAGCCGGCGAACCTCGACGGCACCCTGAACAGCCAGGCGTTCCTGAACTACAAGCTGATCGTCGTCGCCGCTCCCGGCCACCCGCTCGCCAGGCCCGGCGCCAGCGTCCGCCAGTTGCGAGAGCAGACCTGGCTGCTGGGCCCGTCCGCGGCTACCGACATCGGGGCCGCCACCACCGCGCTTCGCCGCATCAACGTGCCGGAGGAGCGGCAGCGCATCTTCCAGAGTCACGCCGCCGCGCTGGAGGAGGTCACGCGCGGGCACGGCGTGGCGCTGGCCGTCTCCTTCGCGGTCGCCCAGGATCTGGCCCACGGCCGGCTGGTCCGCGTCGGCGGTCAGGGACTCCAGTTCGGCGGCGTGTGGAACTCGGTGACCCTCGCGGAGGGAAGCGCCCCACCGGCGGCCGAGGAGCTCGTACGGTTCGTCACCACTCCCCGCGCGATCCGTGCCATGACCCAGGGGCCCGGGGTCCCCGTGGGCCGGTTCCGGCCCGCCATTCACATCACGCTGTGGAACTTCTAGAGGTTCCGGGGCCGGGCACCCGGTTCGGCCCCGTACGGCGGTGATCCACCGAGAAGCCGCGGCCTACGGAATCTGCCGCCGGATACTCCGGGATTCTGGGATAAATGATCAGCTTGACCCGTTCAATGACGTGGAAGATGCCTACGGGCGATTTGCCGGGCTGGGGGCGGCTCGCCGTGGCGGCCGCGATCGTGGTGGCCGCGATCGCGGTGGGGTTCGGGCTCCGGGCCGCGCTCGGCTGGCTGACCCGCCGCGCCGGGCGTACCCGCTGGGCATGGGACGACCTGCTGTTCACCCTGATGCGCGACCTGGCACTCGTGTCGAGCTCGGCGCTCGGCCTGTGGGTGGCGGTGCTGGTCCTGCGGCTGGAGCCGGACTCGCGGAACATCGCGGACCACCTGCTGCTGGCGGTTCTCATCGTGACCGTCTCGATGGCGGTCGCCCGGTTCGCCGCCGGTGCCGTCTCCTCGGTCGTCCTGTCCCGGTCCGGTGTCGCGCAGTCGGCGACGATCTTCGTGAACATCGTCCGGGTGATGGTGGTCGGGATCGGCGTCCTGGTGCTCCTGCAGAGCCTGGGCGTGTCCGTGACGCCGCTGCTGACGGCCCTGGGCGTCGGCGGGCTCGCCGTGGCGCTGGCCCTCCAGGACACCCTGGCCAACCTCTTCGCCGGCGTGCACATCCTGGCCTCCCGGAAGGTGCAGCCGGGAGACTACGTCCGGCTCGACAGCGGCCAGGACCGCTACATCGTCGACATCAACTGGCGCAACACCACCATCCGCCAGCTCGCCGGGAACCTCGTGATCGTGCCGAACTCGCGGTTCGCCGACGCGATCCTGACGAACTACCACCGGCCGGAACAGGACCTGTCCGTCACCGTCCAGGCGGGTGTCGGGTACGAGAGCGACCTCGACCACGTGGAGAAGGTCACGATCGACGTGGCCCAGGAGGTCATGGCCGAGGTCGACGGCGGAGTCGGCGACCATGAGCCGTCGGTCCGCTTCCACACGTTCGGCGAGAACCGCATCGACTTCTCGGTGACGCTGAGGACCCGCGAGTTCACCGACCAGTACGTGCTCGTGCACGAGTTCATCAAGCGACTGCACCGCCGCTACCAGATCGAGGGCATCGAGATCCCCGGCCCGAAGCGCACGGTCGTCATGGCCGGCGCCTGACGGCCTCGACGGACGGCCGTCGAGGCCGGACCACGGCCCATCGCCGGTGACCGGAAGCACCTCCCCCAAAAGGCCCATGGCGCGGCATTCCACTCCCATAGGAGAATCCCTCCATGCCCGATGTGGAGCAGTCAGGGGTCCGGATGCGGCGGGGCATCCGGGCGTCGGTGACGGCGATGACCCGGGGCGCGGTAGGCGTCGTGCGCCGGTCGGCGCCCTGGAGCATCGTGGCGCTTCTGGTCGCGGGGGCGGTGACGCCGCTGGTCTTACCGGCGCTGACGGCGGCCGGGCAGGCGCCGTTGCTGACGGACGGGCTTTCCGGGCAGCTGGGGAACATCGGCTCGGAGTACGTCGGGAGCGTCCTCGTCGAGATCGTCGAACGGATGCGCGGCCGGGGCGGAGTGTCCGAGGACGCCGCCCGCGAGCTGATCACGGCCGAGCTGCTGGAGCGGCTCGAGGCCGGTGACGAGGAGCTCCAGGGCGGTCTCGCGGTGCTGCTGCGGTCGGTCGGCGGAATCGACGCCGCCGTGACGGAGGCGGTGGCCTCGGGGTCGGCCGAGGTACAGCAGCTGCTGGCCGAGGCGTTCACCGAGCTCGGCGCCGAGTTCGAACAGTTCACCTGGATGCTCGACGAGCTCGACTCGAAGATCGTCGACATCCGGCAGGACACCCGGAGCATCCGGGACCTCATGGCCGGTCAGCGGGTCGAGCAGCGCCGGCAGACCCATCTGCTCCAGCGGATGCTGCTGGCCGTCAACGTGTTCGGCGCGCTGCCGCCGCAGGCCGCCGAGGACGGGCGGGCGGACGAGGCTCCCCCGACGCCGGTCGCCGACGACGGCGCGGCGTCGCCGTACAAGGGGCTCGCGGCGTTCGAACCCGAGGACGCGCACCTGTTCTTCGGCCGGGAGGCGCTCACCGCCACCGTCCTCGCGCGTCTGGCCGAGCGCACCGCCGGGACACCCGGGGTCCTCGTCCTCATCGGCCCGTCCGGCGCGGGGAAGTCGTCGCTGCTGCGCGCGGGCGTGCTGCCCGCGCTCGCGCGCGGCGTGCTGTCGGAGGGCGGCCAGGCCAGGCCGCCGTGGCTGCTCATCACGCCCGGGGAGCATCCGGTCGGCGAGTTGGCCGAGTGGACGGCGTCACTGGCGGGCATCTCGGCCGGTTCGGTCCACGACGACGTTCTCGCCGATCCGCGCCGTTACACGCGGGTCGTCCGGCAGGCGCTGCGCGGCCGGGCCGACCGGCTGGTCCTCGTGGTGGACCAGTTCGAGGAGGTGTTCACCCAGTGTCGTGAGGAGGCCGAGCGCCGGGCGTTCGTCGAGGCGGTGTGCGCGGCGGCCGAGGACGCACCGGCTCTGGTGGTGATCGGGGTCCGCGCCGACTTCTATGCCCGGTGTGCGGCCTACCCCGGGCTGGTGCCGGCACTGCAGGACAACCAGACCGTCGAGCCGATGAGCGGCGCCGAGGTCCGCGAGGCGATCGAGCGTCCCGCGCGCAACGCCGGCCTGACGCTGGAACCCGGCCTGATGGAGGTGCTGCTCGCCGACCTTGGCACCGGCTCGGCGGAGGCCTCCGGCCAGGGCCACGCGGCCGGAGCGCTGCCGCTGCTGTCCCACGCGTTGTACGAGACGTGGCGGCGGCGGCAGGGCGGCGAGCTCACGGTCACGGGCTACCGGGCCAGCGGCGGCATCGCCGGTGCCGTGGCCGCGACCGCCCAGGCCATCCACGACGATCTGGACGACGCCGGCCGGGAGCAGTTGCGCCGTCTGTTCCTCCGGCTGGTCACCGTCGGCGACGGCACCGAGGACACACGGCGCCGGGCGGGGCTCGACGAGCTGTTCCCCGGCGGGCCGGACCGGGGCCTGCTCGCCCGCCTCGTCGACGCCCGGCTGGTCACCGCGCACGAGTCGACCGCCGAGATCACCCATGAGGCGCTGCTGTCCGCCTGGCCGCTGCTCCGTGCCTGGCTGAACAAGGACCGTGAGGGCCGGCGGATCCACCGCCGCCTCACGCTGGACGCGACCGTATGGGACGGCCTCGGCCGCGACCCGGGTTCGGTGTACCGGGGCACGCGCCTGGACGTCGCGCGCGAGTGGGCCGCCGATCCGGAGAACGAGGCGGACCTCAGCCCGCTGGAACGGGACTTCCTCCAGGCCGGGATCGAGGCACACGCCGCGGAACAGGCGGCCGCGAGAAGAGAGGTCCGGCGGCTGCGGAGGCTGGCGGGCGGCCTCGCGGCCACGCTCGCCCTCGCCCTGGTCGCCGGGGGCGTCGCCTTCTGGCAGCGGAACACCGCGCAGCATGAGCGCCGGACCGCGGTCGGCCGCCAGCTCATCGCCCAGGCCGACGCGGTACGTACGAGCGACCCGGCGACGTCGCTGCGGCTCGGCCTCGCCGCCCGGCGGCTGATCCCCGGCTCCCAGGCCGACACCGACCTGGTCGGCGGACTGACCGGGACCGCCTTTCGCGGGCGGCTGGAGGGCCACACCGGTGTGCCGGTGTCCGTCGGCTACAGCCCGGACGGCCGCACGCTCGCGAGTGAGACGGAGCAGGGGCAGGTGTTCCTGTGGGACACGGGCCGCGCCGGCCGTCCGGTCCACGTGGGTACGCTGCCGACTGTCGCGAGAGGGACCAACGGGTACGCCGGGCTGGCGTTCAGCCCGGACGGCCGGTACCTGACCGCGGCCCGCGACCCCGAGACGGTCGTCTTCTGGGACGTACGGGACCGGGCCCATCCGGTCCAGGCGGGAAGGGTCACCGACGCGTCCGGGATCGAGGCCATGGCGATGAGCCGGGCCGGGCACCTCCTCGCCACCACGGACGGCCGGCGGACGCTGACACTGTGGAACGTCGCCGACGCGACGCACCCCGCCGTCGTGGGCACGCTGAAGGGCTCGTTCGACGACGTGGCCCTGAGCCGGGACGGCCGTACGCTGGCCGGGAGCAGCCACACGCACGGGGTGACGCTCTGGGACCTGCGGCGTCGCGCCCATCCCGCCAAGAAGGTCACGCTCGCCCCGGGCAGCGCGACGGCCGTGGCCTTCGGGCCCGACGGACGCACGCTGGTCACCGGCGGGGAGGGATACTCCGCCATCCTGTGGACCATCGACGATCCGTCCCATCCCACCCGCCTGGCCACCCTGAGCGGCCACTCGGCGGCGATCGGACCCGTGGCGTTCCGGCCGGACGGCCGGGTCGTCGCGATCGGCGGCGACGACCGTACGGTGATGCTCTGGGACACCACCGACCCGGATCAGCCCGCCAAGGTGCTCCGCGGGCACACCGGTCCGGTCAACGCGCTCGCCTTCAGCCCGGACGGGCGCACTCTGGCGAGCGGAAGCGCCGACCAGTCGGTGATGTTGTGGAACGCCGACACCTACCGCCCCGTGTCGCTCGCCGCGCTGGGACGGGACGACGGCGTCGACCCGACGTTCGGATCCGCGCTGGCGCCGGACGGCCGCACCCTCGCCACCGCCACGGGCGACACGATCGGCCTGTGGGACCTCGCCTCCGGCCGCAGGCCGACCCGGCTGTCGAGCGTGGCGGGCAACGACACGGTGGTGTTCGGCCCGGACGGCCGGACGCTGGCGGTCGCGGACGGGCACGCCGTGGTCCTGTGGGACGTCCGCGACCGTACCCGGCCCGCGCGGCCGGTCCGGCTCGAACTCTCCGGCGAGGCGACGCGGATCGCCTTCACCGCGGACGGGCGCGCGCTGGCGGCCGGACTGCCCGGTTCGACGACTCTGTGGGACCTGCGGGACCGCGCCCACCCCGCGCGGCGTGCCTCGATCGAGAACGGCGGCGGCCCCTCGTTCAGCCCGGACGGCCACACTCTCGCCGTCGGCGACGCGGAACGGTCGGCGGTGTTGTGGGACGTGCGGGACCTCGCCCGCCCCCGGCGGCTGGCCGACCTGAAGGAGCCGGGTGCCGTCGAGACGGCCACGGCGTTCAGCCCGGACGGCCGTACGCTCGCCGCCACCAACGCCGCCGGATCGGCGGTCCTGTGGGACATTCGCGACCTCGCCCACCCCCGGCGCGGGGCGACGCTCACCGGCAACGTCGACCCGGTGAGCCGGATGGAGTTCGGCCCGCGCGGCCGCATCCTCGCGACGGCCACCGACGGCACCGGTCCGGACGACGTCGTACGCCTGTGGGATGTCGCTGACCCCGCCCGCCCGCTCCAGGTCTCGGCACTGCCCGGCAGCGAGCCCATCGCCATCGAGCCGAGCGGGCGCGCCATCATGACCGCCGAACCGGCCTCCGTGAGCGTCTGGGACATCCACGACCTCCTCGGCATCGTGACCGATCCGGCCGCGGCGGCCTGCTCGGCCGTCGGGACGGGCCTGACCCGGAAGGAATGGGCCCAGCAGGTCGGCGGCCTGCCGTACCGGCGCACCTGCCCGTGACCCGCACCGCCCGATCTCGGGTTCGGGCTCTGATCTACGGATTCGGTCTGGACTCGCGCCCCTACCGAGCGCCCGGCCGGTAGCTCCGCTCGACGTGCCCCTTGAGATCATCCGGATAGAAGTAGACGGGCCGCAGGTTGCCGCTCGCATAGCGTCGCGCCTCGTCGTTGAAGTGCGGCGAGTCGGGGTGCCCGCTCTCGCCCCCCGCCGTGACCGCCCAGGCGCGCACCTTCGGCCCGAACTCCACGACCGCCACGAAGCTGTTGCCGCTGGTGCCGTAGTAGCACCTCGTTCCGGGGTAGCTCTTCGCCCCGAACGACGCGAGAGAGCCCCATTGCGACGAGGTGAAGGGCACCGGGACGCTCGGCTTCGCGTCGTCGAACGTCTGGACGATCTTGTCGTCGATGCGCTGAAAGCGGTTGATCCTGCCCCAGGGCACCTTCCAGCCGCCCCAGTCCCCGGTGAGCCGCTCCACCGCCTGCTCGAGCGCCGTGAGCCGCTGCGCGTCGGTGGCGCGTTCGGCCACGTAGTCCCACACCGACAGGCCCGCCTCCTGCGCCGCCTGGGCCACGATCCCCCAGAGCTCCTCGCCCCAGAACACGGCCAGTGACGTCGGGGTCGAATCGGCGCCCCAGCGATGGTCCCAGCCGCGCAACAGACCGATCGGACCGGCGAGCTTCGCCTTCTGCCCGTCGCCCTGCGGCAGCTTGTCCCACGCCTTGATCGTTCCCGGCAGGAGCCGGGCGAAGGCGGTGAGGTAGGGATCGAAGGCGCCGGCGATCAGCGTCTGCGGAGTGAAGCGGCTCCGCGCGGTCATCACCCGGTACACATGCGGCCCGCGCGGGTTCGCGCCGGCCTGGTCGAAGTAGCGCGGGAAGTCGGCGGCCCGGGGGCTGTCCGCGCCGGCCGCGGCCCAGGGCCAGTCGTTGGAGTTGTAGGCCCAGCCGTTCTTCGGATTCACCGCCTGCGGCAGGTTCTTGAGGCTGTAGAGCCCGTGCCAATCGGTCGCCGGGTCGCTGCCGTCGACGGGACTGCGATAGTCGAAGTGGTCGTCGCGGATCGGCATGAACTGCGGCATCAGGAAGGCGATGTCGCCCTTCGAGTCCGCGAACAGCGTGTTGTTCGAACTGTTGGCCTTGAACTCCGCGATCTGGATGTAGCTCCGGTAGTCCCGTGCCTTGGTGCGCAGGAAGCTCTGCTGCAGCGCCTCGACCGGCTTGTTCATCAGCGCGAACGCGATCCACTTGCCGTCCGCCTCGCGCACGATCGGGCCGTGATGCGTGGCGTAGGTGGTGAAGGTGCGCTGCGCCGGCCCACCGTCCGCGCCGCGATAGGACAGCGTGATCTTCTTCGTCGTCACCGGGCGGAGCTCGTCGCCGTAGCGGTAGGAGAGCCTGCCGTCCGCCCCGGTCACGACCGTCTCGGCGAACTCATCCACGTTGTCGACGCCGCTCGAGGTGTGCATCCAGCCGGCGCTCTCGTTGAAGCCCTGGTAGATGAAGAACTGTCCCCAGGTGGCCGCACCGTAGGCGTTGAGCCCTTCGTCGCTCGTCATGTGCAGCTCGGAGCGGAAGAAGAAGCTGGTGTGGGGGTTGATCAGCAGGAGCGCGTGACCGTTCTCGGTGTGACTCGGCGCGATCGCGATGCCGTTCGAACCCTGGGGCTCGGCGAACAGCAGCCCGCGCTCCTCGTCGGTCATCGGCACCGTGCGCCTGTCGTAGAAGGCCTCGAGCTGGGTGAGCGCCACCCGCTCGATGTCTCCGCCGATGCTGCCCTCGGAGAAGCTCAGCGCCATCCACGGCTCGAACCGCTCGATCACGCGCGGACGCACCTCGGGGTGCGTCGCGAGGAAGTGGTTCAGCCCGTCCGCCCAGGCCTGCATCAGCGTGCGCAGCCAGGCCGGGCTCCTCGCGTAGTCCCGTTTCAGCACCCCGGGATCGATGAACAGCCGCTGGCGCAGGTCCTGCCAGATCGCGCTCTCCCCCTCGGCCTCGGCGAGGCGGCCGAGACTGGTCAGGTAGTTGTTCTCGATCCGGTTGAAGTCGTCCTCGGCCTGGGCGTAGATCATCCCGAACACCGCATCGGCGTCGGTCCTGCCCGAGACGTGCGCGATACCCCAGTCGTCGCGGGTGATCCTCACGCGCGCCGCCTGCTTGCGCCGGCGGGCGAGGCCGGACACGGTCTGCGCGGAAGCGGCGGACGCGGGAGACGGCAGCCCGGCCGCGACGGCCGCCGCTCCGGCGGCCAGTCCGGCCGCTCCGCCGAGGACACGGCGCCGGCTCGGCCCTTCGTTCTGCGCACGACTCATGGGGGCCCACCTTTCTCCGGGTGGAAGGATCCCTGCGGGGGCGGTAAAGATCGTGTCCGTCACCATAAAACGAAGCGGACCATTCCGGAACCTGTGCCGCACGAGAAACGGGCCCGCGGCATTGACCTAAAACTTGACAGGTCGCTTAATCCGGAGCCCGGCGCGTCGTGGGTTTCCCTGGAGGTTGGCGAACTCACGCCGGAGGCACGGGCATCCGGTCGCCGTCCAATTGCGAGAGGGCCAGTACGGTGATCGCGCCGGTCCAGACGAGAGGCACGACGGACGCCGGCGCGCCGGTCATGTCGATCTTCTCCGGGAACTCCCCCAGCGTGTCGCGGTGGTCGAGCAGCCAGCCGACGACCCGCCCGGCCTTCTTCCGCTCGCCCGTCGATGACCAGGCGAGGGCGAAGAACGCGGTCTCCGGGCCCCACGCCGTCGGCCACTGATGGTCGGGGTCGTCGCCCGGGACCACGCCTCCGTTGGGCTGGAGCAGTGCCTTGTACGTGTCGTCGATCGCGGCCGCGAGGTGGGCCGGGGCGTGGTTGAAGGGCGGAGCCATGAACGTGACCGCGGAGTCCCGGCCGTGCGCCCCGTCGACGGTACGGGGATAGCCGAGCGGCGCGAAGTACCTCTCGATGCCCGCCGCCAGGCGACGGGCCGCCCGGTCCCACGTACGCGCGTCCTCGGGGTGGCCGTTGTGCCGGGCCAGATCGGCCGAGGCGTGCAGTCCGGCCAGCAGCGGGGCGGCCGTCCCGATGTTCGGCGTGGTGGTGGCGACCTCCCAGTAGTCCGGACCGGCCGGCGGCAACCCGCGGTCGTCCAAGGAGGCCGCGGCGTACGCGGCGGCCTTCCGGACCATGGGATAGAGCGCCTCGAGCTGCGGGCCGCGCTCCCGGCGGGGCGCCGCCCGATACCACTGCCACACCGCCCAGGGGACCCAGCCGTCGGCGTCGAGTTGCCACGGCCGGGCGTCCGGCGGGCCCGAGCCGTCAAGCTTGGTCCTGGCGTCCCAGGTGCCGTCCGGCCGCTGGGTTCGCGCGTTGTAGCCGAGGATCTCATGCGCCTCCGCGAGGTGGCCCGTACGAGCCAGCGCCGCCGCGACGAAGCTCGAATCACGAGGCCAGGAGTACTCCCACGCGCCGTACCACGCGGCCGCGACCGCGCCGCCCGGCCGGGTCAGCAGGCGCATCGACAGGAGTGCCCGCTCGGCGGCCGACCTCTCCTCCGGCGTGCGCCCGGGTATCGTCCCGGCCGCCAGCCAGGCGCGGGACTCCGCGATCTGGGCCTCCGCGCCCTGGTCACCGGCCGGGACCGTCACCGGCTGACCGCCCTCGGGCAGGTAACGCCACCGGCCGTCCGGCAGTCGCAGCACATTGCCGCCCGGCACGTAAGACGCGCCGTCCGCCTCGGCGGGCGACACCGCGGCCGTGGTCCGCCGCGTACCGATGAGCCCGGCGGTGTAGGCGGGCGACTGGTCGGCGAGCGCCGGGGGCGGGCCGGTCGCGGCAACCGTGCCGAATTCGATGACCACCGGCAGCGACACCGCGACCAGCGCCGCCGGGAGGCGCCGGACCGTACGACAGGGGCGTTCACGCGACATGTCCTGCGCTCCTACGAGTGGATCGCCGGTCAGGAATGGCTGGCCGTGTTGTAGAGATTCTTGGCATCGTCGCCGAAGTACGGGCCGAACATGTGCGTCGGCAGGACGTTGTATTTGAAAGAGTTGACGGAGTTCTGAATACCGGTGCCGGTGGACTCGTTGAACTTGAGGAACCACGGGCCGCCGCTGGAACCTCCGGTCATGTCGCAGAGCAGGCCCTGATCCTTCGACGTCAGAGGGTCATCGATCGTGGTGCCGCTGCAGTAGATCAGCTTTGTGCCGTCATAGAGGGTCTCGGCCGGATAGCCGAAGTCGTACATCTGCTGGCCGCGCTTCTGGTTGAACGCGATGCCCTGGCCGCCGACGACATCGGTCAGCCTCCTGCCCTTGAGCCGGTTCACGACGGCGGCGCCCACGTCGTAGTCGAGGTCTTCGTCGGCCTTCCACTGCGGCGTGGTCAGGGTCCGCGTGGCCGTCCACTTGCCGTACGGCGCCTTGCCATCGTGGTATCCCGGTACGAACACCCAGTTCTTGTGCCATTTGCCGTCGAGCTTCACGCAGTGCCCGGCGGTGATGACCGTGCTCTTGTTGGCGCTGGTCACCGCGTCGCCCGAGCAGGACGCGGCGCTCCCCTGGTAGGTGAAGAACACCCGGCCGACGGTGTGGGTGACCTTCCCGCCGCCGCTCCAGGCGCCGCCGGGGTTCACGGCCGAGGCGGGAGTGATCTGGGAGAGCCCTCGCCGTACCGCCGCCCGCAGTGACCCGGCACTCTTGGAAATGGTGTCGAGCGGGGTCGCCTGCCGCATCCGTTCCGGCGTCCAGAAGCGCTCGACGCGCAGTTGGTCGGCGGTGGTCGCCGCCTGTCTTTCGGAGATCGGTCCGGGGGCGGCATTCGCGGCGAGGGGCACCGCGAGAATCGCGCCGCTGATGAGGGAGATCGCCATGGCCTGTGCGGATCGCTGCATCGCCGTCGCACCCTTCCACGGCCGGAAAGGGGGTTCCGGCCGCATCAAAAGACCTTGCGATGAAACGTAACTGTCCGTGTAGAAAGGTGGCCAGTGGCACATGTTGCCAAGGGCCCCGATGACATTCGGTAAGCCTCGGCGTACGCGCTGCGAGCGAGACGATCTAGGGGCTGTCGAGCCGGGGCACCCCCGGTTCCAGCATGGGGACGAGAAATCGCCGGGCCAGTGCGGCCAGTTGCTCGTCGTCGTCGAGGTCGATGATGTGGCTGGGGATCGCCAGGAGCGAGCCGGAGATCCGGACCATCATCTCGGCCACGAACTCGGTGTCCAGGTCGCTCGACACGTTGCCCGCGCGCTGCTCGCGGCGGAGCTGGCCGGCGACGAACCGCCGTACGGTGGCGAGGGTCCGCCCCCCGTCGCCGGTCAGGGAGGGCAGGAGCAGGTCCGGTTCCGTGGCGATCAGGCCGCCGATCAGCGGGTTGTGCCGGATGGTGCGCAGCGAGCCGACGAAACCCAGCACCACCCGGTCAGCGGCGGTCTCGGCCCGTTCGATGTCGATCAGGAACTGATCGAAGTACCGGCGGAACTCCCGCCGCACCACCTGCTCCACCAGGGCGTCCTTCGTGGCGAACCGCCGGTAGACCGTGATCCGCGAGACCCCGGCCTGCCGGGCCACGTCCTCCATCGTGGACCGCTGGATGCCCATCCGGCAGAACTGCGCATAGGCCGCATCGAGCACGCGCGAACGGGTCTCGTCCACATCGTCGGCACCTTCGACGGCCTCGACGTACACGCTTTCCAGCAACGAGCCCGAATCCGAATCTGAATCCGAGTCCGGGGACGTCATGAGGAAGGACAGCACAGGTTCCACGATCTCCTCCCGAGACCACCGATTCTGCCCGAGTCATCCGCATCCGTCACGGCGGGTCTTGTGACGAATGCCCTCGTGTGCTCTCATGAAAGTAAGCAATGATATGGAGATACGTTCTCTGTTTCAGCGTATCAGTAGTCGCTCTCGGCCTCCCGAGGAGGGACCGGCATGGAACAACCCAGCAGACGCCACATGCTCATGGCAGGCGGGGTGCTCGGCGCGCTCGGGGCACTGAGCGTCGCGACGCCCGCGCGGGCCAGGCCCCTGTGGACGTGGTCGCCCAAGGGATCGGTCGTGGGCGCCGGGCAGGGCGCCGACCCGCGATGGGTGTGGGACGAGGAGGCCGACCCGCTGGTCGCCTCGCTGATCGACGACGGCGAGGTCCCCAACGTCAACAAGCTGCTGAAGACCTGGACCAAGAACGGCCAGGCATTACCGGCCGGGCTGCCGGACGACCTGAGGCAGTTCATCGAGGAGGCCCGCCGGCTGCCGTCCTGGGCCGACCAGTCGAAACTCGCCACCGCATTCACGTTCAACCAGAAACGGGGCACCTACCTCGGCGTCTGCTACGGCTTCGTCAGCGGGATGATGAGCACGGCCATTCCCCACGAGGCGCGTGCGGTCTATTACTCCAAGGGCGGCGCGGACATGAAGGACCGCATCACCAAGACCGCCAAACTCGGCTACGACATCGGCACCAGGAACGCCTTCATGCCCGACGGCGAGATGATCGTCACCTGCATCAAGACGCGGCTGGCCCACGCGGGTGTGCGCCACCTGCTGCCCCAGTCGTCGTACTGGACCAAGGTCGCCGACGAGGAGATCCCGATCAGCCAGGCGGACATGATGGTCACCTGGCACAGCCTGCCCACATCGGTGATGAGGCAGCTGACCAAGTGGAAGGTGCCGATCTCCGACGACGAGTCCGCGGCGTACCTGCACTCCTGGCAGTTGACCGCGCACATGCTCGGCATCCTGGACGAGTACATCCCCAACTCGTGGGACGAGGCCGACTCCCAGGCCGCGCAGGTCCTCGACCCCATCCTGGCCCCCACCCCCGAGGGCATCAAGCTGGCCGACATCCTGCTCAACCTCGGCGTCACCATCGACGGCGGCATCCTCACCACGCACATCCTCGGCGCGCTCACCCGCTACATGCTCGGCGACCGGATCGCCGACTGGCTGAGGATCCCGCGCGAACCGGTGTGGGACCCGGCCTTCGCGACGCTCTGGCCGATCTTCGTCGCCGTCAAGGAAGGTCTGCTCAAGATCACGGACGCTCCTCCGGCTCTGCTGGAGTTCTACTGGGCCTTCGACGAGATCATTCGGCTGGGGACCCTGCTCTTCCTGTCCGGAGGCAACTTCCCGATCAGCATCCAGATCCCCACCACCAACAACCCGAACTACTGACCCGGACCGCCCGATCGCGCGCCGGTGCGCGCGCACCGGCGCCGTGACGGCCGTCAGGAGTCGGCGATGCCGCTGAGCAGTGCCGCGGCGCGGGCGATCACCGCGCGGTCCTCGGCACTGAGGGCGCGTAGCCGTTCGTCGAGCCACGCGTTGCGCTGCGCCCGGGCCGCGCCGGCGAGTTCGTCGCCTTCCGCGGTGGCGGTGAAGAGTACTTTGCGGCGGTCATCCGGGTCGCGGGTGCGTACGGCGTAGCCGGCCGAGGTCAGGCGGTTCACGATCTGGCTCA
Organism: Actinoallomurus acaciae; assembly: GCF_042429965.1. NCBI lineage: Bacteria > Bacillati > Actinomycetota > Actinomycetes > Streptosporangiales > Thermomonosporaceae > Actinoallomurus > Actinoallomurus acaciae. The sequence goes on along the minus strand of NZ_JBHLZP010000032.1, from coordinate 16,459 downwards.
TGGAGGCGGGAGAGACCCGGTCGTGCTCGCTGAGTTCGGTGAGGGTCTGCGGCCCGTGCTTGTGGAGGCGGGTGAGCACGGCCAGGGCCGCGTCTCCGAGGCCGCCTTCGGGGCGCTCGCTGCGAAAGCGCCGGTAGAGGCGCCCGACGGCGGAGCGCAACTGCCCACCGAGGTCGGGCTCCTCGGTCTCCGCGGGCCGCCGACCGGTTGCATGCTTGTGCATGGGTGCTTAGTATACCTAACCAGTTTCTTTCGTATACCTAAGCAATGGGCGCGGGTTCTGCGCTCACGTGGCGAGCCGGAGAAGTGATGCGCGAATGCGGGAACGTGCCGGTAGGTGTCACGTGGGCGTACTTCCGGCCGCGAGACAACGGGACGCGGATCGACCGGTGGGGCTACGACATCTTCGCGACCGGCCTGAGCGCGATTCTCGTCGCGGTCACGTACGGGACCCGGTCGGCCCCGGCGGTGATCGCGGAGCTCTTCGCACGACGTACCGGTCGTTCGCCGTCTCCGCGGTTCTCGGCGTGGTCGTCTCCCTCATGCGCGGCAGCGAGCCGCCGGCCGAAACCGAGGCGGCCACGCCCGCGGGTCGGGCGGACATCATCGACGAGCTTGAGCCGCAGCCGGGCGACCATCTGATCACGAAACGGCGCCGCAGCGCCTTCCACGACACCGGCCTCGACACCCTGCCGCGCGACCTCGGCGTCACCCAGACCGTACTCGCCGGCGTCTCCACCGGCTCCGGCGTCACGTCGTCCTCGCCACGGACGCGATGGCCGACCCCGACCCCGATTCCCACCGGCACAGCCCCGAGCGCGTCTTCCCCAGGCTCGGCGAGACCGCCACCAGCGCCGAGGTCATCGGCTTTCTCGACCGCGCCGCCCGCCGGCCGTAGCCCAGGGCCGGATTCACCGTGAGAAGGAGTTGAGGTCATGCCCGCGAATCCCCTCGGCGTCGCACTGCGCAACCGGCGCGCCGGCCACCACACCCTCGTCTGGGCCCGCCCCGACCTGCAGGCCCCGGAGAACTTCACCCTGACCAGCCCCGCCTTCGACCACGGGGCGCCCATACCGGAAAAGCACCGCGGCAGGCTGTTCGGCGCGAACATCTCCCCCGCGCTCGACTGGACGCGGCCGCCGGCCGGCACCGTTGAGCTCGTGCTCATCGTGCAAGATCCCGACGTCCCCCGCAGGAAGCCGGCCACCCACGCGCTCACGCTGGGCATCGGCCCTTCGCTGAACGGCATCCCGGAGAACGCCCTCGCCGACCCCAGCCCGATCCCGGGCATCCGGCACGGGAAAGGCGCGCTCGGCCACCGCGGCTGGGCCGGCCCCATGCCGATCCGATCACACGGACCCCACGCCTATGTCTTCCAGCTCTTCGCCCTCGACCGGGCCCCCGGGCTGCCCGCCGGCTTCGCCCTCGATGAGGTGATCAGCGCCATCGCGGGCCACGCCATCGGCCGCGCCCGGCTGGACGGAACGTACGAGCTCCGCTAGCGGCGGTGCGTCATCTCCACTCGCCGTACGGCCGGACAATGCCAGGCCGGTCGAGGGCGAGGTCACCTGCACGGTCGGCGCGGCCTGCTCGAACCGGCCCGGCGCCTCAGATCGGGGCGGGCGCCAGGGACGCCGGTGTCCCTCCGCGCCACACGCGCTGAACGGAGAGGGTGTCGCCGATGGTGACGGTCGGGTCGCCGGCGACCAGCGTGAGGTCGGCTCGGAGCCCGGGCCTGATCCGGCCACGGTCATCAAGGCCGAACCGACGCGCCGGAACGGAGGTCGCCGCCCGCAGTGCCTCCATCGGCGTGAGGCCTCCCCTCACCAGGAGCCGGAGTTCGCCGTGGAGGCTGGCGCCGTGGGCCATTCCCGGCGCGCCGAGGTGTGCGGCATCCGTACCCGCGAGAATGTCGACGCCGGCTCGCCGCAGCGCCGCGAGCGTCTCAAGCGCATAGCCGAAGTTCTCGTGTGGGCTGGTCGCCATCGCGCCGGACAGGTTGTCGAGCCACGCCGGCGTCAGCTTCGGGGGAACCCGCGGATCCTTGGCGAGTTCGTCGCCGGCGGGCTCGCCGGTGATCGACGCGATCACCGACAGCGTGGGGATCACGAAGATGCCGGCAGCGGCGATCTTCTCGATCAGCTCGTCGGTGTGAGGCCGATCGAAGAAGAGATGAGTGAGTCCGTCGACCCCGGCGTCGACGACCTGATCGGCCGCCTCGACGGTCATCGCGTGCGCCAGGACCATCGTGTCGCGGGCGTGGCCCTCACGAACGGCCGCCGTGACCAGCTCGGGTGCGAGGCCGGGCAGGGACGAGCCGAACACGTGGCCCTCCTCCACCAGCACCTTGAGGTAGGCGGCGCCCTCGGCGATCCTGGCCTCGACGAACGCCGGGATCTCGTCCACGCGCGTGGCCGTCGGCCACGGTGGGTCCCCCTCCCCCTTCCGGAGCTGATGCGGGTGCCCATCCGCAGGGGTGAGCCCGATGGATGGGGAGCGTACGTCGGCGAGGTCACTCGACTCGGCGACCCGGCGGCGCAGCGGGATCATCCGCTCCGGGATCGAGAGCATGTCGAGCTCGGTCGTGATCCCGAACGTCAGGGCCTGCCGGAGCGACTCCGCGTCGGTGTGCGTGTGAGCGTCGACCAGGCCGGGCAGCAACGTGGCACCGGTGCCATCGATCAGCTCGGCTCCCCCGGGACGTCCGCCCGCGACGCTCACGATCCTGCCGTCCGCGACTTCGACGTCGACGACCCCGAGCAGGCCCTCACCGTCGAAGACGCGCGCGCCGGTGATGACGAAGTGATTCACGGCCGACTCCCATCGCGGTCACTGATCGTTACCACGAAACCGTAGGTGACCTCGGTCGAGCCGCCAAGAAGGCACCTTCCCGACAGCTGGTGAGGTCCAGGTGACCAGGCACGACGACCGGTCGCGAGTCGTCCGGTGAACCGGGGTGCGGCGGGTTGCGTATGCAAGAGAGTGGCCACCTTTCAATGTGCGGTCTCAGGGCCGAAGGCGACTGATGACCGTGGGTGAACTCCCGCCTGCCACGACCTCGCCGGGCGCCCCCGAGGACCGCCGCCGGTGGCCCTTCGCCGAGCGCTCGCCCCGCGATCCGAAATGGACGATGGAAGGAGAAACGATCGTGTCTGCTGAACAGCACCGCGGTACGGCCGACGACCTGGCGCCGGACACCGACTCCCTCGCGGAGGAGAGAGACGAGACGCCCGGCGGCGGCACGGCGGGCCGTGAGCCGTCGCCCGTTCGGCCGATGACGAGGCGGCCGGTCCTCGCGGCCGCGGCGGTCGGCGGTGTGGCCCTGGTGGCCGGTGCGGTCCTGTTGACCGGGACCGGATCGCATCGCGACCCGGCGAGCCGGACCGCGTCGGCGTCCGGCGACGGGCGGTCGTCGACGAACGTCGAGTCCGTGTCCTCCTCCGACGACCTCAAGCACCTGTACACCGGTCCCGGCCCGGAACTCGTCGGGCCGGAGAAGCCGGACGGGTCCGGACCGGGGGCCGTCGTGGTACTGGCCCCGCACTACTTCTCCTTCGGAGGATACGAAGACCGGTATCCGGGCGAGGTGAAGACGCACAGCCTCGCCCTCTCCATGGACCAGGCGGGCATCCTCTCGCTCGTCGGCGAGCGCGGCCCGATGTGGAGCACCCGTACGCGCGCCCCCGGAGGCCACACCGCGTTCCAGCGCGACGGCAACCTGGTGGTCTACGACCGCGACGACAACCCGGTCTGGGCGTCCGGAACGTACGGTCATCCCGGGGCGAGGCTGGTCCTCCAGTCCGACAAGAACCTGGTGATCTATGCCAGGGACGGCCATCCGCTCTGGGCGACCGGCACCGACAACTGGCATCCGCCGAAACTCCCCGTTTTCTAACCGCCCAGACCCGGACGCGCTACGACGGGTCAGCCGCGGGCGAGGCGCCGGTGGGTGAGGCGGTGCGGGCGAGCGGCCTCGGGGCCGAGTCGTTCGAGCTTGTTCCGTTCGTAGTCGGCGAAGTTGCCCTCGAACCAGAACCAGGTGGCGTTGCCCTCCCAGGCGAGGATGTGGGTGGCGATGCGGTCGAGGAACCAGCGGTCGTGGGCGGTGATCACGGCGCTGCCGGGGAAGCCGAGCAACGCGGCCTCCAGAGATGAGAGGGTCTCCACGTCGAGGTCGTTGGTCGGCTCGTCCAGCAGGAGCAGGTTGCCGCCCTGTTCGAGGGTCAGGGCGAGGTTGAGCCGGTTGCGCTCGCCGCCGGACAGCACGCCGACGGGCTTTTGCTGGTCTGTTCCCTTGAAGCCGAAGCCGGCGACGTACGCGCGTGAGGGCATCTCGACGTCCCCGAGCCGGAGGTGGTCGCGGCCGCCGGAGATCATCTCCCACACCGTCCTGTCGCCCTGGAGGCCGGCGCGGTTCTGGTCGACATAGGAGATCTTCACGGTCTCGCCGACCCGCAGTACGCCCGAGTCGGGCTGTTCGACGCCGACGATCATGCGCATGAGCGTGGTCTTGCCGACCCCGTTGGGGCCCACGATCCCGACGATGCCGCCGCGTGGCAGCGACAGCGACAGATCCTCGAACAGCAACCGGTCGCCGTAGGCCTTGTGAAGGTGCTCGGCCTCCAGCACCACGCCGCCCAGCCGCGGGCCCGGCGGGATCTGGATCTCCGCGAAGTCGAGCCCACGCCGCTCGGCGACCTCGGCGGCCCGTTCCTCGTACCGTCGCAGCCGCGCCCTGGACCTGCCCTGGCGGCCCCGGGGACCGGAACGGACCCAGGCCAGCTCCTCGGCCAGGCGTTTGCGCCGCTTGGCGTCCTTGAGACCCTCGACCTTCAACCGGGCCGCCTTGGCCTCCAGGTAGGTGGAGTAATTGCCCTCGTACGGGTAGGCGTGACCCCGGTCGATCTCCAGAATCCACTGGGCGACGTTGTCGAGGAAGTACCGGTCGTGCGTGACGGCGACGACCGTGCCGCCGTAGGCGGCCAGATGATGTTCCAGCCACGCCACCGACTCGGCATCGAGGTGATTGGTCGGCTCATCGAGCAGCAACAGGTCCGGCTGCGACAGCAGAACCCCGCACAACGCGACGCGGCGCCGCTCACCACCGGACAACTCCCGTACCGGAGTGTCCGGGGGCGGGCAGCGCAACGCGTCCATCGCCTGATCCAGACGAGAGCCCAGGTCCCAGGCACCGGCGTGGTCGAGGGCGTCCTGCAGAGCACCGAGTTCGTCCAGCAGCGGCTCTATCCGGTCGCCACCGGCCTCATCGAGACGAGCGGTGACCTCCTCATAGCGGCGCAGGGTCGAGCGGACTCCGGCGACCCCCTCCTCGACGTTGCCCAGGACGGTCGCGGTCTCGTCCAGACGCGGCTCCTGCTCCAGGATGCCCACACTGATGCCCGGGCCCGGAGACGCCTCACCCTCCGCAGGCCGATCGAGTCCGGCCATGACCCGCAACAGCGTGGACTTGCCCATGCCGTTCGGCCCCACCACACCGATCTTGGCCCCGGGCACGAACGTGAGCGTCACACCGTCGAGGATCACCCGGGCACCCCGCACCATCCGCGCATCGCGCATCGTGAACGCATGCATCCTGTGCTCCCCACGGTGTCGTAGAGGCCATCAGCACCGGATGTGCGGGCGAAGGCGAGCCTCATCGCCTACCACCATTGTGCGTCGGGCCGCCGCCCCGGGTCGTACCCGGGTCGGCGCACCGGGGGCCGGGCGCTGGACTCGGCTCCAAAGGGACGTAGCAGGCGAGCCCGCGCCGGAGCAGGGCCGGCGGACGGCGGAACAGGGGTCAGGGCCGCAGGCCGAAAGGCAGCTCAGGATGGTGGGCCGCGATCTCCAGCAGCCGGTTGTACTTGGCGGCGCGTTCGCCGCGGGCCGGCGCGCCGGTCTTGATCTGTCCGCAGCCGGAGCCGACGGCCAGGTCGGCGATGAAGGAGTCCTCGGTCTCCCCGGAGCGGTGGGAGACCATCGCGCCGTAGCCGGCCTGGCGGCAGACGGCCATGGCGTGCAGGGTCTCGGTGACGGTGCCGATCTGGTTGAGCTTGATCAGGGACGCGTTGGCGATGCCGTCCTCGATGGCGTGGGCGATGACGGTGGGGTTGGTGACGAAGTTGTCGTCGCCGACCAGTTGCACCCGCTCGCCCAGCTGTTCGGTGAGCCGGACCCATCCGTCGTGGTCGTCCTCGCCCAGGCCGTCCTCGATGCTCCACACGGGGAAGTCCTCGACGATCCGCCGGTAGCGGGCGATCAGGTCGTCGCTGGTCAGCTTCTCGCCGCCCACGTGGTAGGTGCCGCCCGGCTGCCGGAACTCGCTCGCGGCCGGGTCCAGGGCGATGGCGACGCCGTCCCGGCCGGGCGTGTACCCGGCGTCCTCGATCGCCGCGACGAGCAGGGTCAGGGCCTCCTCGGGCCGGGTCAGGTCCGGCGCGAAGCCGCCCTCGTCGCCGAGCCCGGTGCTGTGCCCGCCCTCGCTCAGCCGCCGGCGCAGCGCGGCGTAGACCTCGGCGCCGGCACGTACGGCCTCGGCCAGGTCGGGTGCCCCGAGCGGGGCGATCATGAACTCCTGGAAGTCGAGCGGGTTGGTCGCGTGCGCGCCGCCGTTGAGGACGTTGAAGTGCGGCACGGGCAGCAGAGGAGAGACGCCGTCGGGGCCGAGGTACCGCCACAGCGGGACGTCCCGCTGGGCGGCGGCGGCCCGGGCGACGGCCATCGACACACCGATGAGGGCGTTGGCACCGAGCCGGGACTTGTTCGGCGTGCCGTCCAGGTCGATCAGCGCCTGGTCGAGGGCGGCCTGGTCGGCGAAGCTCCGGCCGCACACCGCGCCGGCGATCTCGCCGTTGACGTGGCCGACGGCCGTACGCACCCCCTGGCCGCCGTACCGGGCCGGATCGCCGTCCCTCAGTTCGACGGCCTCGCCGGAACCCGTGGAGGCTCCCGACGGCACGCCGGCGCGAGCGACGGCTCCCCCGGCGAGCTCCACGGTGACGGAGAGCGTCGGGCGTGCGCGGGAGTCGAGGATCTCGATGGCGCGCAGCATGGTGATGTCAATCGACACGATCGGCCTTTCGGTGAGCGGCCTCGTACGAGCATGACCGGGACCGGCGCGGGCCACACGCCCGCGGCGGCGCGGACGGCCCGGTGGCCTGGCGCGGGTTCAGCAGTCGGGCGGGCATGGTCCTCCTACCGTTGAAGGTAGGGACCGTTGGCGGCGATCGCCGCGGATGACGGCGAGCCCCTCCGCCGTACGACGCCTCCCAGAGTAGACGTAGCCACATCCGCGGAAGAAGACACCCCGCCGCGACCGATGGCACGGGGGTCGGATCGCCTCGTCGGGACGGCGGCGGGGCAGAATGGAGGGTGTCTGTGGGCGATGGGGCTCGCCGCGACCGCACGGTGACGGATCATCGTGCTGATGGCTCCTGACCTGGTACCCGAACGGCTGTTGCGGGAGGTCACCATGGTGGAGATAACGGTCGCGGTGGAGGCGACGGCCGGATCGCCGTTCGCCCCCGACGACGGGCCCGGCGCGTACGGGTCGCCTGGGGGTTACCCGATCGGGAACGGCTGTGTGACGGACAGCCTGGCCGAGGACGGCATGCCCGTTGACGTCGTGCTGCTGATGGAGGAACCGGCGTTGCCCCGGCAGGCCGTTCGCGCCCGGCCGGTCGCCCTCCTCCACGCGGTCGTGGACGGGCGGCCGCGCGAGGAGGTGGTGTGCGTGCCGGCCGGCGACGAGAACTTCGCCTCTCTCACCGATCTGCCCCAGCTGGCCGACTGGCACGCCGACGAGCTCGCCCTGGCCGCGGTGCTGCGGCGTCTCCGCGCGGGACACCACTGCCAGGTCACCGGGTGCGAAGGGCGCCGGAGCGCCGAGACCCTCCTGGCACGGGCCCATCACTCCTACGAGCGCCTCACCGGCTCCCTGGAATGAGCGGTGACCTTCGGGGCCGCCGCGGAGGTCAGGCGCGACCCCAGGTCGCTCAGGACGGCCGCCCTCTCGTCCAGCTCCCGCCGTCGGGTCCGCGCCTGTGTGTCCTCGGTCGCCGCGGTGGCGGCGCCCAGCGCTGACACCAGGCGATCGACCGTGGTGGCATAGCGGTGATCGATCGCGCGAACGAGTGCGCGGGTGGCCTCCGCCAATCGGTATTGCAGGTCCGCCCGGGCGCGGCCGACCTGCTTGGGCACCAGTTCGGCCGTCTCGCGCAGGAGGTGCTCGCGTGCCCGCCGGCGGCCGAGTTCGCCGGGCAGGTGGCGGCGGATCGCGCCCGCCAGCAGTTCGGTCTGCCCCGCGTTGTCGGTGAAGACGTAGAAGAAGCGGGGATCTTCGATCAGCCGTCCCTCCTCCGCGGGCACCGCGAGGTCGAGATCGAGGAGTTCGGCCGCGTCATCGCGGACCACGGCGAGCTCACGGTCCAGCATGGCGACGAGCCGGGCGTCCAGGTCGGACAGGCCCTCCTCCAGGCTCCGCCGCCGCTGGTCCCGCCACGTCTCCACGGCGGTGCGGGTCAGGTCGACGACGTGGTCGCGTCCCTCGCGCTCGACCTCATCGGGTTTGGACAGCTCGCCGACGGCGGTGGCGATCCGGTTCGTTATCCGCGACGTCAGCCCGCGCGCCGCCTTGTCGGCCTGATCGTTCAGTGCGGCCAGCAGCCGCCGGCTCTCCGCCTCGACCAGGTCGACCGCGTCCCGCCGCCGCGCGGCGACGACGTCCAGCCGTTCCCGGAACGTCTCCAGCCGACGTGCCGCCTCGCCGCCGCGCATGTCGAGAACACGCCGTTGCAGACTGACCTCGTCGGTCAGCCGATCGATGAGGCGCTGCGCCTGCCGGGCCACCGACTCCTCCAGGTCGCCGGCGCGACCACCGGAGAGGTAGTCCGTGAAGTCCCTCGCGAAGGCCGCGAACCCGGGATCGCCGGTGCCGGCTCGTGCGCAGACCGGCCGGACGGCGATGTCCCGCCCGACGGCCCGGCTCGTGTGCTCGGCCGCGAAGGCGAGTGCCTCCTCCCGCTCCGCGCCGCTCAGCCGATCCGCCTTGTTCAACAGGATGAAGGTCGTCACCGAGCTCTCGGCGACGCGCTCCAGCAGCGCGCGCTCGGCGGCCGACAGCGGCGGGTCGGCGGTCAGCACGAACACCGCGGCGTCCATCGTCTCCAGGACGCGTTCGGCCTCCGCGGTGTTGTGCTCGTAGACCGACCCGGTGCCGGGCGTGTCGACGATCTCCACGCCGTGGTTCAGCAGACCGGCGTCGAGGTCGACCGTCACGCTCGCGAGCCTCAGGCGGTTACCGGGGTTGCCGCGCTCGGTGACCAGGTCCGCGAGCTCGTCCAGACCGCGCTCTTCCGTACGCCCGTCGGCGTACCGGGCGATGACCCGCTCCCGCCTTCCGTGGCGCACCACCGTGGCCATGGCGGTCACCGGCGTCACCCCGGTCGGCAGCACGGCGCGGCCCACCAGCGCGTTGACGACCGTACTCTTGCCCCGCTTGGCCTCGCCCGCGACGAGCACGCGGATCCGGTCCGCGGCCAGCCGTTCACGCAGACCGTCGATGCGCTCGCGATCGCCCGGATCCGCCAGCTCGGCGAGTCCGTCGAGAACGCCGAACAGGACCGCTCGGCGATCCATCGCGTCCATCACGGTCTCCTTTCGCCGGCGATGGGCGGCCGTCCTGCCGCCGCTACCACGTGGCCTCGCGGTGCTCGGCGTTCCCGTTCCGGTGCGCGGCGTCACAGGACAGGCAGCGGACGCGCCGCGCAGGCGGGCTGACCGGCACGGTCATCAGCGCCATACCGCCGAGCACCTTCTGGGTGAGGGTGTGCTCCCGGACCTTCGCGTGGTCACCGCACACGGCGGCCCCGCAGCCCGTGCACACCGCGACCGCGGCGACCTGGAGACGGAACTCGGTCGCACAGTCCAGACAGTTCACGGTCATACCTCCCTGGATTCCTGGGACACCGGCAGCCGAACGGGAGTCAGACGTGGTCTCTGCATGAAAAAACGGCCTCCTACCCGATCAGGTAGGGACCGTTGGCGGTATGACCGCGGTTCGTCGGCGAGCCCCTCCGCCGCAATTGATCATAGTTTAACCTGCCATGTCGCCTCCGGCCCAGTGCTCGCCCCGGCGAGCCACCGGACGCGGCGGATGGCGGAGACCCGTGGCCGCAGGACGGCTTACGGCCACGGGCTGGATTCACAGACGATCACTGCTTACCCTGATGTCACGGCGGAGGGGCCCGCCGCCAACCGCGGAAAGACCCGCCAACGGTCCCTGAGACCAGCACGCGACGCTTTCCGCGGAGGGCCCGTCATGCAACCCTGCCAGTGCGCCGCCGAACTCGACGCCGCCGACACACCCCTGCCGACCCGGCTCCGGCACCTGTACGTCTGCGCCGGACTGTCGACGTACCAGATCGGCGAGATCGTCGGCATCGACCGGCAACGTGTCACGCGGATGCTTCGTCACGCCGGCGTGGCGGTACGGCCGCGCGGAGCCGTCCGCGAGCGCCCGCGACGCCGCGCACCCGACCCGCCGGATCTGCCCGCCATGCTGGAGAAGCTGTACGTACGCGGGCGCCTGACGAGCCGGCAGATCGCCCGGCTCGTCGGTGTGCCCGAGCGCCGCATCCGTGAGCGGCTGCGGCAGCTGGGGATACCGACGCGAACACGGGGGCGCTGCAACCGGGAGGACCGCACCGTCCTGGACGGCGAGCGCCTGACGCACCTGTACGTCTTCGACGAGATGTCCGCCGACCAGGTCGCTCGTGCCTTCGGCGTCTCCCGCAGCGTCGTCCTGCGCAACGCGCACGAGCTGGGCCTTCCGATCCGGGTCGCCGGTCCGCCGCGGGACGGGACGGCGGGCCGGCAGATCGAGCTGATCCACGCCCTCTACGACGACTCCCTGGTACGCCGCGCGCTGGAGCGCCACGGCATCCCCCAGGTGCCGGCCGGGGGCCCGATCTGGCAGCGGTTCCCCGCTCCCGTCCCGCTGAGTGAGGAACTGCTGCGCGATCTGTACGTCGTCTGCGGAGTCGGGTCACAGCACATCGAACTGCTGACCGGCCAGCCGTCGGAGACCGTACGGCGCATCATGTCCGACCGCGGCATCGCGTTGCGACCGCCGGGGGGCCGGTCGCCGTTCATGCGCCGATGGCTCGCCGCCGAAGCCGGCGCCGCCCGCCCCGCCGCCGATACCGCGCTCAGCGTTCCAGAAGCGTCTCGAGGCGCCCGCTCGGCAGTTGCAGTGCCGCGAGCACCGCGGACAGGTCGTCGCGCTCGGCCCCGGTGATCGCCTCACCGCGGGCGTGCAGGCCGGTGAGGAGGTCATCGAGGGATTCTTCCCAGCGCCCCTCGGCGGCAGCGTTGTTGATCCTCTCCAGCGCGTGCCGCGGCAGCCGGTCGGCGAACCGGCCCGGCAGCGCGCGCATCGCCGCGGCGATCCTTCGCTGCTCCTCACGCGTCCTGGCGGCATCCGGCGCGGGACCGCCGCGGCTCGTGGAGCCGCTGGTGATCCCCAAGAACGCCAGTGCCTCGTTCACCACACTCACTTCATCTCCCGGAAGGTCGCGGTCAGGCCGAGCGGGTCGGCCGCCTGTCGTGGGCCCGGAGGCCGCGGTTCGTTCAGGTCCGGCGCGTGAGGCACCCGGCGTTCCCGTCGGCCGTCATCGCCACAGGTCGTCCTCGCTCAGGCCGAGGTAGGCCCGGCCGTCGACGATGGTGGGGACCCGGCGCCAGCTCGTGGCCTCCCGGCCGACGGGCTCGTGGCGAAGCGCCCATGCCTGTTTGAGCGTGTCCTCGTTCAGTTCCCACGCGCTCTGGCGGAGCCGGGTCAGCAGCCGCCGCCCGAACCGCTCGGCACCGCGGGCACCGGTGAGCCGCTCGCCGTGCCGCAGGCACAGGCCATGGCCGCCCTCCAACGCCGCCTGTACGTGCCGGTCGTCGGCGCAGGCCCGGATGAGGGCGAGACAGCGGTCGGCGGCCGAGGCGGCGGACCGGCACACACGGCAGGTACGGTCACCGTCCAGGTTCGCGACCGCGCGCCGGTACCGGTCGGTGACGTCGTCGTGCGCTGGACGGCGCCTCCGGCGTTGGCCGGACAGCGGTCGCGCGGACGCCGCGACCTCTTCCACCTGTGCCTGGACGGCCGCGCGGCGGGCACGCGCCGCGCGGGACTCCTCACCCGCGCGCTGGACGAGGTCGTGCAGATGGCGCGGGCAAAGCCGAAGGTCGCGCTCGCCGGGTTCGTCCTCGGCGACCAGCCAGGTCAGGTAGGTGTTCTCCGCTCGGCCGATCTGCCGGCAGCAGGGGCACGAACCGGCGTTCAGATCGTCGGCGAGCCGTTGTGCGGGCGGCCGATCTGCCGGTTCATGATGGTCGGCGACCAGCGGGTACAACCGGGACCGGGGTACGGCATCGGGGTCGATGCCCGCGACGGTGGTGACGGCGTCCTGGTCCAGCTCCGCCCGTACGACGTCGGCGGCGACCGCGGCCTGGGCCGGGCTCAGCCTGGACAGCAGGGATCGCAGGTGCGGGTGGCACAGGCCATGCCGCTCTTTCAGCACTTCACCGACGTGAGGGTCCGCCAGCATGGCGATGAGCGTGTCGGCGGCGGCCCGCGAGCGGGCGTCCGCGCCGGCGCACAGCGGGCACGGCGACAGGGCGGGCGCCCTGCCCGTGGCGATGAGCCGCTCGACGCGATCGATGGCGGCGCGCAGGACGAACTCCCACGGCCGGCGAAGGACGGCGGGCTTGTCGAGCGCGACCAGCCGTCGGGTGTGAGCCGGGCAGAAGCCCGACGAGCTCCCGAGCGCGGTCAACGTCCCCGGATCGCTGTGATGCTCGATCTCGAACCAGCGCAGCCAGGTCTCGGCCGCGTCATCGCGCTCCCGGCACAGGGCACAGCCGTCCGCGCCCAGCAGGCGCCCGGCATCGATGGTGCTCTCGTTCCCAGAACCGCGTCGCTGGATCACCGACCGAACCATGGCTGCCGCCTCCGTACTCGAAGCAGGAGCCATCAGCGGCCTGTGCCGCGGTTTCGGTGAGCCCCATCACCGGTCGGATGGTTATCTGCCCAACCGCGGACGCGGCATGCACGGTCCGATGGAAGTGATCAGCAGTCCACGGCGTTCGCGGAGACCGCGTCTCCTGCCGGCCGCGGGTCACCGTCGCGATCCCCCGGCGTCGCGAGCCCGATCGAAGGCCGCGTTGATCTCCCGGTCGGCGGCGTCCCGTCCTTGCCAGCCACGTGTGTCGGAATCCTTGCCGGGCTCCAGTTCCTTGTAGATGTCGAAGAAATGACCGATCTCCGCGCACACGAAGGCCGGAACGTCGCCCAGGTCCCGCACGCCGGCGTACCGCGGGTCGTGCGCGGGGACGGTGAGGATCTTGGCGTCGGGTCCGTGTTCGTCGTGCATCCAGAACACCCCGACCGGACGCGCGGCGACGCTGCATCCGGGGAAGGTGGGTTCTTCCAGCAGCACCATGGCATCCAGTGGGTCGCCGTCTTCAGCGAGGGTCCCGGGGACGTAGCCGTAGTCGGTCGGATACTGCGTGGCCGTGAAGAGCATGCGGTCCAGGCGGATCCGGCCGAGCCGGTGATCCATCTCGTACTTGTTCCGCGAGCCTTTCGGGATCTCGATGACGACCTCGAGTTCCATGACGCCTCCTTGTCCGGTCCGGGCGACGAACCTCGCCGCTGCGGGCCGAGGCGGCGTCGCAGGCACGGGGCCGTTCACCTCAACCTTGCCGCACGTCGTCTCGCGCGGCCTCTTCGGCCGGCGACACGCAGTCGAGGATCTCATCACGCAGATCGCGCAGCCGCTCACCCGGCAGCCCCAGGACAAGGGAGGAACCATGGTGGGTGTCGGCCCATCGCCGCATTCGGCAGCCGCTGAGGGCCGCCTCGTGGAGGACGAACTGATGGCACAGCAGGACGGTGTCCAGTTCGCCGCGGAATCGAAGCAGCGGACCCATCAGCGGCAGCGCTGCCAGCTCGCCCCGCAGACGGTAGTAGCGGGCGAGCAGCCGCCCGCACTCGCGTGCCGAGGCGCCCGGATCCGGTCCGAGGCAGCCGGCGATGGCGCGCTCGGCGGCCGTCTGCAGGCGAACCCCGCGATGGGCGATCGCCAGCAGATCCGCCTGCGGGTGGCCGCCCGTACCCGGCGTATCCATGACCGCTCCTCCTTCGACAACGTCTTCGAGGAGAGGCCATCAGCGGAACCGCGATTTCGGCGAGCCTCATCGCCCACCGCTCCGTGAATCACCGGGCGGTATCACCACTCTACGTCTTCGGCCGCATGTCACTCTGGCACCTCGCCCAGGTCGCCGAATACACTGATCGCGGCGATGAGGCTCGCCATAACCGCGCCGGACGGACGCTGATGGCCTCTACCTCTTTTTCAGGGTGGAGGCCTGTCATGCACGACCAGAACGGTTTCGGCGCCGACTCCGACGTCACGCTGGTACGCCTGCGGTGCTCGGTGATCGTCTTCCGCGATGAGAGCGTCCTGCTGCTCCATCGCACCCGAAACGGTGGCGACTGGGTGCTGCCCGGAGGATGCCCTCGCCGCGGTGAGGGCATGGCCGCCTGCGCCCGTCGTGAGGTCCTCGAAGAGACCGGGCTGCGCGCCGAGGTCAACCGGGTCGCCTTCGCGCTGGAGACCATCGCCCCCGAGGGCGCCGAACGCACCCTCGAGATCGTCTTCTGGGCCGCCGAGGCGTCGACCTCGACGGTGGTGACCGAGACCGAACCCGGCCTGAAACCCGCCTTCGTCCCGCTGGACGCGCTTCCCGACCTCGACCTGCGGCCGCCGATCGCCGGCCACCTGCGGGGGCTACGAGCACGCCTCCCCTCGACCGCACCGTACCTGGGCAATCTGTGGCGGCCCCGCAACGAACCCGCCCCGCACATGTAGCGCTCCTTCCGGGCTCCCACACCCGGGCCAGAGGCCCGCGGACCTGCCGCCGACGACCGCGGACACGCCGCCAACGGTCCCGATCCGAATCGGGGTAGGAGGCCGCCATGCACCCGAACGCTCCCCGCCGTCATGGTCGCGGACGCGGCCGACGGCCGCGGCGGGCCATACCGGCCGTGGCGGGCGCGGTGGACCGGTGACGGGCGGACGAGCGCCGGACACGCACCGGACGAAGGCGCCGGGGGCGTCCGCCGCCCTGAAGTTCGTGCTCATGGTCGGCGTCATGAGCTTCTTCGCCGACTTCGCCTACGAAGGCTCCCGCAGCATCATCGGGCAGTACCTGAAACTGCTGGGTGCGGGGGCATTCGCGATCAGCGCCGTCACGGGGTTCGGCGAGCTCGCCGGCTACGGCCTCCGCCTGATCTCCGGCCGCCTCGCCGATCGGACCCAGCGCTATTGGCCGGTGACCATCAGTGGCTACGTGCTGCAGATGTCGGTGGTGCCGCTGCTGGCACTCGCCGGGAGCTGGCAGGTGGCCGCCCTGCTGATCGTTCTCGAACGGGTCGGAAAGGCGACCCGGAATCCGCCACGCGACGCGATGCTCTCGCACGCGGCCAAGGACCTGGGCTACGGCTGGGCGTTCGGCGTGCACGAGGCCCTCGACCAGTTCGGCGCGATGTTCGGCCCCCTGGCGGTCGCGCTGGTGCTGACCCTCGGCCGGCACGACTACACGATCGCGTTCGCCGCGCTGGCGATCCCGGCCGCGATCACGCTGTCGCTGGTCGTCGCGGCCCGCCTGTTCTATCCCCGGCCGCAGGATCTGGAGGCGGGCCCCGCTCAGGTCGGCACCGGTGGCCTGCCGCGCGTCTTCTGGATCTATCTGGCCGCCGGCGCGCTCGTGGCCGCCGGGTTCGCCGACTTCCCCCTGATCGCCTACCACTTCCAGCGGGCGGGGACGGTGTCGGCCGGCCTCACGCCGCTGTTCTACGCGGTGGCCATGGCCGTCAGCGGGGTCGGCTCGCTGATCCTCGGGCGCCGGTACGACCGTGTCGGGATCGGCATCCTGCTCCCGTTGACGATCGTCACCGCGTCATTCGCACCGCTGGTGTTCCTCGGAGGCTTCTGGGCCGCCCTCGCCGGTGTCTCGCTGTGGGGTCTGGGAATGGGCGTGCACGAGTCGATCATCCCGGCGGCCGTCGCCCCGATGGTCTCCTCGAACCGGCGGGCCTCGGCGTACGGGCTGTTCACCGGCGTGTACGGGACGGCGTGGTTCGTCGGCAGCCTCGTGATCGGAGCGCTGTTCACCCTCTCGCTGTGGGCGGCGGTGGCGTTCTGCGTCGCCACCGAGCTCGCCGCGATCCCGCTGATCCTGACCGTACGGGCCGGTGCTCGCTCGCGGAGGCTCAGGTGATGTGGAGCTGCACGCCGACGGCGGCGACGATCACACCGCCCGCGGCCAGCCCGGCGGCCCAGCGCACGCGGTTCCCGCCCACCACCGCGCCCAGGACGGCCGCCAGCAGCGCCAGCGCGCCGAACGA
>NZ_JBHLZP010000031.1:31465-33977 GCF_042429965.1 Actinoallomurus acaciae | reverse complement strand
GCTCGTACACGAACCGCCGCAGCAGCCGGACATCGCCCGGGCGCGGCGGATCGCCGGGCAGGAAGGCGCGGGTCAGGCGGCCGGCGCCGAGCGGCAGGGACAGGGCCAGCGCGGGCTCCTCGCCGTCGCCGTAGGCGAGTTCGGTGGTCCCGCCGCCGATGTCCATCAGCAGCATCGGCCCGGCCGAACAGCCGAACCAGACGCGGGCGGCCAGGAACGTGAGCCGCGCGTCGTCCCGCCCGGACAGGTGCCCGAGCCGGATCCCGGTCTCGGCCGCCACCCGCGCGAGGATCGGCTCGCGGTTGGCCGCGTCGCGTACCGACGCGGTGGCGAAGGCGATCAGTTCGTCGAGGTGTTCGTCCTCGGCCGCACGCGCCGTAGCGTCGACCGCCGCGACCAGCCGCTCGACGGCCGGCGGCCGGATGTGCCCGTCCGGGGTGATCGCGTCGGCCAGCAACGTCGGGTGCTTCACCGACCGGATCCGCCGCGGGGGCTCCCCGGGCAGGAGTTCCACGATCTGCAGGTGGGCGGAGTTCGATCCGACGTCGAGGACACCGATGCGCATGGGTAACGCCCTACCCGCCGTTCCGGAACCTCACCCGGAGTGCCGGTGCGACGGGGGTTACGGACGTGACTGAATGTTCTGTTCGTGCTCCTCGGCCGCGTCCTGCCTCGGTGCCTCACCGGTCAGGATGTTCTGTCCCGGGTCGCCGTGGATGGCTCCGCCCGAGACCGGCCCGCGCTTGAACCTGCCACCAGGGTCCTTGACCTTCATCGGGTGCCGGCTCGCCCGCACGATCATGAATATCCAGCCGAACAGGACGATCACGATCGCGATCAGCCCGATGACCGCCAGTATGCCGATACCACTCATGAGACCTCCTTCGTCAGGAGCCCTACCCGGCGTCCGCCGTTCATGCGTCCAGCCGGCCGTGCAGCGGCTCGCGCAGGCCCGGACCTCGTCGGCCGGGGCCGCGATATGGTGAACGAAACGGTTCCGTTCGCATGCTTCGAGGTGACCGGGTGAAGAACGACGACACCGCGCGTGGCGAGGCGCGTGAGGAGGCGATCCTCGCGGCGACACTGGAGCTGCTGACCGAGGTCGGCTACGACCGGATGACCATGGACGCGATCGCCACCCGTGCCCGCGCCAGCAAGGCGACCATCTATCGCCGCTGGTCGGGCAAGGCCGACATGGTGGTGGCCGCGGTCGAGAGGCGCGCGGGTCAGGGGATGGCCGTGCAGGCGGACCCGGGCGACCTGCGCGCGGACCTTCTGGGCACACTGCGGGCGATGCGCGACGGGTTGACCGAGCAGGACGCCGGGCTGCTGCTGGGCCTGATGACCGCGATGCACCACGATGACGAGCTGGCCCGTACGGTGCGAGCGCGGATGGTCGACGACAAGCGGCAGGCCTTCGACCCGGTCCTCGACCGGGCCCACGCCCGAGGCGAGCTGCCCGCCGACATCGACCGCACCCTGCTCGCGGAGCTGTGTTCGGCGATGTTGTTCTCGCGGGCGTTCGTCACCGGTGAGCCGCAGGATGACGCCTTCCTCGCCGAACTCGTCGACCGCGTACTGATGCCGCTGCTGCGTCACCGGGCGGGTGAGACGCCGGGCGGATGACGATCCCGCTCGACTCGCAGGTCCCAGTCGAGCTCCCAGCGCCGTACGGCGCCGTCCGTGCCCGCGGAGAGCGCGAACCGGGCGTCGGCGCTGATCACGACCGCGTTCACCGGCCCGCTGTGGCCGTCGAGGACGCTCAGGCACCGGCCGGTGGCCAGGTCCCACATCCGTACGGTCGCGTCGGTCCCGCCGGAGATCGCGAACCGTCCGTCCGGGCTGAACCGCACGTGCGTCGACCGCACCTCGGGTACCGAGTCGGCCGCGCGCGGGTTGTCGGGCTCGTCGCCGAAGACGCGCAGGCACGCGCCCGTCGCGGCGTCCCACAGGCGGATCGTCCGGTCGGTGTACCCGCCCGCGGACAGGACGTGTCGGTCCTCGGGGCTCAGGCAGACCGACATCACCTGATCGGTGTGGCCGCGCAGCGTCCGCAGGCACCGCCCCGTGCGCGGGTTCCACAGCCGTACCTCTCCGTCCGTTCCCGCGGAGGCGGCCAGGTCCGGCCCGAACCAGAGCGCGGTGACCTTCCGGGCGTGGCCCGGCAGCTCCCGTTCGCACTCGCCGGTATCCAGGTTCCAGAGCCGGATCACCGCGTCGGCCCCGGCCACGAGGGCCCGCCGCCCGGCGCGGTCGAACGCGGCGGCGTTCGCGCCCAGCGCCAGCGGACGGTCGAGGCCGCCGATCCGTTCACCGGTCGCGACCGACCACACGGCGATGGTTCCGTCGCGGCTCGCGGACACCGCTCGCGTTCCGTCGTCGCTCACCCCGACGGCGTCGACGGGGCTGGGCTGCCGCGCGGTCACTGGCCGGCAGGTCCCGCCGTCCACGTCCCACACTCGGACCGCGCGGTCGACCCCGCCGGACACGGCGATCCGGCCGTCGGCGTCCA